>JASLGJ010000189.1 GCA_030150085.1 Candidatus Elarobacter sp.
GGTGCTGTGGGACCGCAAGGACGCGCTGCGCGCGGTGCGCGGCCGGGCCGATCTCGACGCGGTGATCGTGGAGACGCCCTACGAGCGCGTGCGCTACGAGGCCTACCTGCAGAAGCTGCAAGGACTGCCGCTCGGCGCGGCGCAGCTCGCGCGCTGGACGCGCGAAGCGCAGGGCCGGTTCGGCTTCGTCGTCTACGCCCACAGCCGCGGCGGCGCGGAGTCCGAGCAGGGTTTCCTGGCCCGTTACTCGGCCGCGACCGTCACCTATCCCGGCGGGACGAGGCTGTTCGCCGGCGAGCGCGCGGTGTTCGGGCCGGCGCCCGACTTCTACGACGTCGGCACGTTTCGCGACACGCGCTACACCGGCTCGCTGACCTACCGTTTCAGCGCGCCGCGCGGCGGGTGCGCGCCGCAAGGCACGCTGCGCTTTCGCGACGCCTACGGGCGCGCGTACGCGTTCCCGTTCGACCTGCGCCGCTACCGCTGAGGCGGCCCCGGAGCGCCCTTCAGACCAGCGCGTCGCGGGCCAGGGTCGAGAGCGCGCGCATGCGCGGGCGCGCGGCGAGCACGACCCGCACGTGGCTGCCGCTCGGCCGGCGCAGCTCGGCCGAGACCTCCTCGGCCAGCGCGGCGACCAGGAACAGCCCGCGCCCGCGCTCGGAGAGCAGGTCGCTGGGCAGGCGCGGGCGGTACTCGAAGCCCTCGCCGGTGTCGATCACGTGCAGCACCGGCGCGTTGGCCGAGGCGTCGAGGATCGCTTCGACCTCGCCCGGCGCGTAGCGGTACGCGTTGCCGACCAGCTCGCCGAAGATCAGCTCGGCCGAGACGATCTCGCTCTCCGCGATCCCCAGCTCGCGCAGGCGCTGCGCGTACTCGTGGCGCGCCGCGCCGGCGGCGCGCTCGTCGTGCGAGCCGAAGCGCCAGCGCGCGGCGTGGACGCCGCCCTCGGCCGCGGTCAGCGGCGCGTCGAGCGCGATGGTCAGCACCGCGATGTCGTCGCGCGCCGGGCGGTCGGCGGCGATGTGGCGGTACACGTCGCGCGCGGCGCTGGCGCGCCTGGCGCCGGCGGCCGCGCCGATCAGCGCGCGCTCGCCCGCGACCGGATCGCGGTCGAACTCGATCAGACCGTCGGTGTAGGCGATCAGCAGCGAGCCCGGCGCGATCGTCAGCCCCGCGCTGCGGCGCGTCTCGCGCTGGCGCAGGCCGAGCGGCAGGTCGCCGCCGTCGAGCAGCGCGACGGTGCCGTCGGGCGCGCGCAGGGCCGGCGGGGGATGGCCGGCGCCGGCATAGCGCAGCTCGAAGGTGACCGGATCGAGCAGCGCCACGAACGCGGTCACGAAGCGCTCGTCGCCCATGGCGCGCACGATCCGGTCGACCGCCTCGAGCACCATCGTCGGCTCGGGGTTGATCAGGGCCGCGGTGCGGATGCTCTGGCGCACGCTGCCCATCGTCACCGCGGCGTCCAGGCCGCTGCCCGCGACGTCGCCGATCGAGAGCACGACCCGCCCGTCGGGCAGCCGCACCGCGTCGTACCAGTCGCCTCCGACCGTGGCCTCGGCGTGCGCGGCCTCGTAGATCGCGTCGAAGCGCAGGCCCGGGATGCGCGGCAGCGTCTGCAGCATCGCCGCCTGCTGGAACGAGCGCGCTACGCGCCGCTCGCGCTCGTAGGCCTCGGCGTTGCCGACCGCCGGCGCGATGCGCCGCGCCAGCTCCTCGAACAGCGGCAGGTCGGTGGCCGAGAAGCGCCGCCCGCTGCCCGCCATCAGCGCGCTGAGCGTGCCGACCGTGCGCCCGCGGTAGGTCAGCGGCACGCCGATCGCCGACTCCAGCCCCAGGCGCCGGAAGACCGGCACGTACTGCGGGTGGATCGTGCTCCACAGCTCGTCGCCCACCACCTCGTAGATCGTCTGGTCGCCGGTGCGCAAGCTCAGCCGGGTGCCGGCCTGCGCGGAAGGACGCGAGTAGGTGCTGCCGATCAGCGAGCGGATCTCGTCCTTGCGCGCGGGATCGCGGTGGTAGGCCGCCACGCAGCGCGGCTCACCGTCCTCCGCGAGCAGATTGACCAGCGCGTAGTCGCCGAACTCCGGCACCACCAGGCGCGTCACGGCGCGCAGCGTCTCGTCGAGCGAGAGCGTGCCGGACAGCTCCTCGGTCATGCGCGCGTAGAGCTGCTCGCGCGCGCGGGCTCGGCGCGCGTCGTCGATGTCGACGCTGGTGCCGCACCAGCGCGCGATCGCGCCGCTCTCGTCGCGCAGCGGCCGGGCCCGGTTGAGGAACCAGCGGTACGTGCCGTCGCGGCCGCGCATGCGGGTGTCGATCTCGAACGGTTCGCCGCTGCGCACCGAGCGCTCCCAGCGCGCGCTCACCCGCGCGACGTCGTCGGGGTGCAGCATGGCGAGGTAGCCGGCGGCCTCGGCGTCCGCGGCGGCGGCGGAGTGGCCGATGTACTCGTACCAGCGGCCGTTGTACCAGTCGACCGCGCCGTCGGGCCGGGCCGTCCAGAGGATCTCGGGGATGCCCTCGGCGATGGCCTGGAACGCGCGCGCCTGCTCGTCGTTGCGCGCGCGCACCTCGTGGACGTCCATCGCGCTGCCCAGCCAGTACGCGATCTCGGCCGAGCCCTCGCGCCCGCGCGGGGTCGAGCGGACCAGGTGCCAGCGATATGCCTCGGGACCCGCGCCGCCGGGCCTCATGCGCAGCTCCAGCTCGAGCGTCGTGCCGCTCGCGATGGCCGCGCCGAGCGCGGCGAGCAGCCCGGGCATGTCGTCGGGGTGGACGATCCGCGCCCACCCCGCGGCGTTCGTCGCGATCGCCTTGGGCAAGCGCGTGAACTCGTACCAGGCGCGGTTTGCCCAGTCGACCGCACCGTCGGGGCTGTGCGTCCAGATGAACCAAGGCAAGTCGTCGGCTAGCCGCCGGAAGTCGGCGAGCGTCTCTGCGGCCACGGGCGTGCGTTAGGCACGCCGCCCGCCGAAGCCCGCCGCCGGTCCATCCGACCTCGGTCGCTGACGCCGCCGCACGGGCGCGCTACGCTCGGCCCAGGAGACGTCACATGCAAGCGCTTTCGTTCCTCGAAGTCCCGATCGTCCAGGCCCCGATGGCAGGCGCGAGCACGCCCGAGCTGGTCGCCGCCGTCTCGAACGCGGGCGGCCTGGGCTCGCTCGCGCTGGGCTTCACCGAGCCCGCCCAGATCGCGCCGCTCGTCGCGCGCGTGCGCGCGCTGACCGCGCGCCCGTTCGCGCTCAACCTGTTCGTCGACACCTCGCAGCCGGTGACGGCCGAGGTGCTGCAGCGCGCGCACGACCGGCTGCGCCCCTTCCGCGAGGAGCTGGGCCTCCCGCACCCGCCCGCGCCGGCGGTCGCGCTGCTCGACGCGCGGGCCCAGTACGAGGCCGTCCTGGCGGAGCGCCCGGCGGTGTTCAGCTTCACCTTCGGCGTGCCGCCGGCCGACGTGCTGGAGCGCTGCCGCGCGGCCGGCATCGTCACCATCGGCACCGCCAACACCGTCGCCGAGGCGGTCGCGCTGGAGCGGGCCGGGGTGGACGTGGTCTGCGCGCAGGGCTTCGAGGCCGGCGGGCACCACGGCAGCTTCGGCCAGCCGGTGGAGTTCTCGCAGATCGGCACCCTGGCGCTGGTGCCGCAGGTGGTCGACGCGGTCGGGGTGCCGGTCCTGGCGGCGGGCGGGATCGGCGACGGGCGCGGGGTCGCGGCGGTGCTGGCCCTGGGCGCGGCGGCGGCCCAGGTCGGCTCGGCCTTCCTGCGCGCCGACGAGGCCGGAACCGCGGACGTCGTCCGGGCCGTGCTGGGCAGCCCGGCCGCCCGCCGGACCAGCATCACGACGGTCTTCTCGGGGCGCACGGCGCGGGGCGTCCACAACGCCTTCATGGACGCCCTGGCCGCGGTCGGGGACGTCGCGCCCTACCCCTACCAGCACTGGCTGACGCGCGACATCCGCACCGCCGCGGCCCAGCAGGGCCGGACCGAGTACGTCTCGATGTGGGCCGGCCAGGCGGTCGGGCTGGGCCGGGCGCTGCCCGCGGCGGCGATCGTGGCCGAGCTGCTGGGCGAGGCCGAGCGGGCCGCGCGGAGCGCCGACGCTTCGCTGGATGGCAGGACCGCCGAGCGGCCGGTGTGACGCAGGTCCGCTAAGGGGCGCGCCGGAGCCGGCCGATACCCGGAGTACGGGCGGCAGGCCAGGGACGGTTTGGCTGGAGGCGGGTTTTCGATGGATCGAACGAGCTGGAGCGACGTGAAGGTGAGCGACGAGGAGTTGCGCGCGCTCTTGTCGTGGGGCGAGCGCGAGCGCGCGATCGCGCGCCAGCTGGTCGGCGAGCGGCTCGGCTACGGCGAGTTCCTGCTCCGCCGCCAGCTCAACTACGACCGCCTGATCAGCGAGACGTCGGCGCGGGAGCAGCGCTAGCCGCGCGGTCCGCGTGCTGGAGCGCGACCCGGCGCGCCATGGCCATGATGGTCAGCATCGGGTTGACCCCGCTGGACTGCGGGAAGAGCGCGCCGTCGGCGACCAGCAGGTTGTCGTAGCCCCACACCCGGCCGCTCGGATCGACCACCGACGCCGCGCGCCGCGCGCCCATCGCGGCCGTGCCCATCTGGTGCGCGGAGAAGAAGATCTGGCGGCACGGCGCGGCCCCGCGGCGCATCACGCGCTCGACGAAGTCGGCCCGCGCGCGGCCGTTCCACCCCGCGCGCTCGAGCACCAGCGGGCGGTTGTGCCAGGTCACGACGCGCCGCGCGCCGCCCGCGAACGCGACGTCGGCCAAGCCGACCAGACCGTGGAGCAGGTTCTCGGCGTCGAAGGCCGAGACGCGGTAGTCGAGCGCCGCCTCGTCGTCGAGCGAGAGCGCGCCCGGGTCGCGGTCGCGGGTGACCGCGATCAGGCTCGCGCCGCAGCGCACCTCGTCCATCAGGCGGGCGTGCGCGGCCGCGCCCTCCCAGGGCAGCGCCAGCGCGGCCAGACCGGGATGCGCCGGCGCGGCCTCGATCTTCGCCCCGTAGTTGCCCACCCGGTAGTTGTAGGCGTCGGAATAGGCCGACTGCATCGGGCCGTTCCACGCTTCGACCGGCTCGTCGTAGAGCGCCACGCAGCCCGCCACCGGGTGCAGGAACAGGCGCTTTCCGAGCTGCGGCGCGCTGATTCCGCTGCGCGCCAGCAGGCCCGGCGTGCGCAGCGTGCCGGCCGCGCAGACGACCAGCTTCGCGCGCACGGTGAAGCGCCGCGGCGTGCCGTCCGGGCCGGTCTGCACCGCATCGACGGCGGTCGCGCGCGTCCCTTCGGTGAGGATGCGCTCGGCGCGCGCGGCGGCGTACACCGCGCCGCCCGCGGCGACGACCTGCGGCAGGTGGACGCGCGCGGTGGAGCGCTTCTTGGCGTACGCGCAGCCCATCCCGCAGTAGCCGCAGCCCGCGCCGCAGTCGGTCGGCGCGTTGCGCGGCATGGCGCCCGCGTGGACGCCCAGCGCCGCGCAGCCGGCGAGGATCGCGGCGTTGTTGCGGTTGTGCTCGCGCAGCGGCGCCAGGCCGAGCTCAGCCTCGAGCGCGTCGTAGTGCGGGCCCAGCTCGGCCGCCAGGCCGGCGATGCCGCTGTGCGTCTCCCACTCCGCCGCGATCCGCTCGGGCAGGCGGAACGAGGTGCACCAGTTGACCGCCGTGCCGCCCCCCAGCGTCGCGCCGGCGAAGATCGCGACGCCCAGGTCCCGCGTGGCGCACAAGCCGCGCTCGAGGTAGAGCTCGCCGATCGAGCGCTCGCGCTGGTCGAAGGTCGTCGCGTCGTAGGCCGGGCCCGCTTCGAGCACGACCACGCGCGCCCCGGCGCGGGCGAAGACCGCGGCCGCCGTGCCGCCGCCCGCGCCCGAGCCGATCACCGCCACGTCGGCGTCGACCGTCTCGCCCGCGCGGGCGGCGCTCAGCGCGAGCGGCACGTCGGCCCGAGCGCCGTCGCCGCGCGGGCCGGGATAGCCCAGCCGCGGCCAGGTCGGGTTCTCCGAACCGGGCTCGCTCTCGGCGTAGGCCAGGAACAGGATCAGCCGCTTGAGCGCGGCGCAGCCGCTGCGCAGGTCGACCGCAGGCGCGTCGGCGAGGGCGCGCAGCGCCGCCCGGCGCGCGCCCAGCGGCAGCCGCATCGGGAGCGCGAGCAGGTCGAGGAACAGCCGCAGCTTGGCGCCGCGCGCGGGCGAGAGCCCGTCC
>JASLGJ010000257.1 GCA_030150085.1 Candidatus Elarobacter sp.
CGGAGCGCGGTCGGGCCGGCCGCGCCGATCGCCACGCCGGCCGCGGCGATCGTGCCGTCGCCGGCCAGGGCGAGCTGCGCGGCGGCGGCGCTGGTCGCGAAGTCGCCCACCTTGCGCTCGATCTTCTGGTAGGAGCCCGCCGTGCGCGCGCCCGGGGCGGGGAAGCGCACCTCCAGCGCCAGCTCGCCCGCGCCGACCGCGGTCGCGAACGAGTCGACCAGGAACTCGTCGATCGGCACGGTGCGCGCGCCGCCGCTCCCGCGCACCGTGACCTCGGCGCGCAGCGCCAGGGCGGCCACCGCCCAGTCGCCGGCCGGGTCGTTGTGGCACAGGCTGCCGACCACCGTGCCGGACTGCCGCACGACCGGGTCGGCGACGACGGCCGAGGTGTCGGCGAGCAGCGGGTAGGCCGTGCCGATCAGCGGCATCCACTCCAGCGCGGCGTCGCGCGCCAGCGCCCCGACCGCGAGCGCGCCGTCCTGCTCGCGCACGTAGGCCAGCTCGGCGAGGCGGTTGATGTCGACCAGCACCGCCGGCCGCGCCAGGCGGTAGCGCATGGCCGGGATCAGGCTCTGCCCGCCGGCCAGCACGCGCGCCTCGGCGCCGTGCTCGGCCAACAGCGCGAGCGCCTCGTCGATCGACTCGGCTCGGTGGTACTCGAACGCGGCGGGGAACATGCCGGCCTCCTACGCTCCGCCGTTGTCCCGTCGGCGGGGTCCCCTGTGTTCGCTGGGAACACCGCCAGCCCTCGCGGCGGCGGGCGGTCAGCCGGCGATCAGCTCGTGCAGCAGGCGCGTCGTCTCCGCGGTCGGCGCGACCCCCAGGCTCTTGCGCAGGTGCGCGGCCAACTGGTCGTAGACCGCCCGCGCGCGCTCGCGCCGCCCCAGCGCGGCGAAGGCCCGCATCACCAGCCGCGCCGCGCCCTCGTGCCCGCGCTCGGCCGCGATCAGCTCGAAGCCGTGCGTCACCGCGGCCGCGTGGTCGCCGCGCGCGTAGGCGTCCTCGGCCAGCCGCTCGAGCACGGAGACGAACGCGCTCTCGCAGCGCACCCGCAGCGGCAGGATCCAGTCGGCGTCCTCGCCGCTGAGGAACTCGCCCTGGTAGAGGTCTTTCGCCTCGTGCCAGCCGGCCGGATCGTCGCCTTGCGCGAGCGCCAAAAAACGCGCGTAATCGGTCTCGACGGTGAGCGCCTCGTTCCACACGTAGCTGCCGCGCACCGAGCGAATCGCGTCGAAACCGCCCAGCACCCGGCGCAGCATCGCGCGCGCCGCGCTCGCGAGCAGGTGCACGCGGTGCGCGCCCGCGTCGCTCTCGCAATCGGGCCAGAACGCTTCGACCAGCTCGTCGCGCGACACCGGCCGGCGCGGGTGGGCGACCAGGTACTGGATGAGCTGGCGCCCTTTCTTGATCGACGAGCCCGACAGCCAGCGCTCGCCGTCGCGCAGCGCGAACTCGCCCAAGCAGCGCACCACCAGCGTGCGCCGCCGCGCGGACGCGTCGGGAACGGCACAGCGAAGCTGGTGCACGACGCTCGCGTACCGCCGCACGTCGTTCGAGCCGCCTTCGACGAGCCGTGTCAGCTCGTCGATCAATCCGGATAGCACCGGTGGCGAATACTGCACGTAGTGTACACCCCACCCCTTGCACGCAAAAAGAGTGACGCCATCCTAGCACCGCCCCCAATACGGGTCAACCGGAGCGCGAACGGCTGGGAGAGCGCGCGGAGAGCGCCGGGAGAGAACGCACCCGTATCGTTGCGCCACGAACATGACGAGGACTGGATGGAGCAGCGATTGACGGCCCTGCTTTCCCTGCGCCCGCTCGCGGACGGTGAGGTCGCCGTCACGATCGAGCGCAGCACGGACGGCCGCCACGTGACGGTGGACGACACGACGCTCGTGCTCACGCTGTGGCACGAGAGCGCCGGCGTCGTGCGCGGGCGCTTCGACCACCCCGGTTCCGGTTCGGTGGCCTATTTTCAGACCAACGACACGCTGTTCGCGATCGCGGACGCGCTGCGCTTGAGGCTGGCGCCCTAGTGCGCGCCGAAGAGCGCGCGCCCGCGGCGCAGGATTACGCCTTCGAGCGCATCGAGCGCGCGTGGCAGGCGCGCTGGGACGAGGCGCGCATCTTCTGGACGGCGCGGCGCGCCGGGCGCCCGAAGTGGTACGTGATGGAGCTGCCGCCGTTCGCCAACGGCGAGCTGCACCTGGGCCACGCGCGCAACTACGCGATCGCCGACGCGGGCGTGCGCTTCCGCCGCATGGCGGGCTACGACGTCTCGTACACGAGCGGGTTCGACACCTTCGGGCTGCCCAACGAGACCGCCGCGCGCACCGCGGGCGAGCACCCGCTCGACCTCGCCGAGCGCTACAGCGCGATCATGGCCGAGCAGTTCGTGCGCTTCGGGCTCAGCCACGACCGGCGCCGCATCATCGGCTACCACATTCCGGAGTACTACGTCTGGATCCAGTGGGTGTTCCTCAAGCTGCACGAGGCGGGGCACCTGCTGCGCCGCAGCGCGACGGTGAACTGGTGCCCGCGCTGCGACATCTCGCTGGCCGAGAGCCTGATCGACGACGGCGTGTGCTGGCGCTGCAAGGCGACGCCCGTGGCGCGCGAGACCGAGCAGTGGTTCATCCGCGAGAGCGATTTCGCCGACGAGATGCTGGCCGGGCTGCCGGCCCTCGACGGCTGGCCCAACGCGATCAAGGGCATCCACCGCGACTGGATCGGGCGGCGCGAAGGGCTCGAGATCGATTTCCGCTTGGACGCGGGCGAGACGCTGGCGGTGTTCAGCGACGACCCGGCGCTGCTGCCCGACGCGGCCTTCATCGCGCTCGGCCACGCCCACCCGCTCGCGCTCGCGCACGGCGTGAACGTCGCCGACCATCCCGGCGCGCACGGCGTGCCGCTGAGCGTCGCGGCGCGGGTGCCGCTCTCCGGGCGCGCGATCCCGCTGGTGGTGG
>JASLGJ010000341.1 GCA_030150085.1 Candidatus Elarobacter sp.
AGCGTGCAGTACAGCACCGACCTGTTCGACGAGGCGACGATGCGGCGCTTCATCGGCCACTACCGCACCGTGCTGGGGGCGCTGGCCGACGCGCCCGACGCCCCGCTGGCGCGCCTGGCGCTGCTGCCGCAGCCCGAGCGCGAGCGCGTGCTGGGCGGCTTCAACAGCACAGACATGCCGTTTCCCGATGGGCTCGTCCACGAGCTGTTCGAGCGCCAGGCCGACCGCACGCCCGACGCCCCGGCGGTGGTCTGGGACGGCGGCTCGTGGACCTACCGCGAGCTGGAGGCCCGCGCCAACCGGCTCGCCGCGCTGCTGCGCGCGCGCGGCGCGGGCTGCGCGGACGTGGTCGCGATCTGCATGGACGGCGCGCCCGAGACGATCGTCGCGGTGCTGGGCATCCTCAAGGCCGGCGCGGCGTACCTGCCGCTCGACCCGGCCTACCCGCGCGACCGCATCGCGTTCATGCTCGCCGACGCGCGCGCCCGCACCGTGCTGACCCAGACCGCGCTGCTGCCGCTGGTCGCGCCGCTGGCCGAGACGGCGCTCGCGCTCGACGCCGAGCTGCCGGAGCTGGCAGCCTGTTCCGCCGCGCGCCTCGCCCCGCTCGCGTGCGCCGACGACGTGGCCTACGTGATGTACACCTCGGGCTCGACCGGGCGGCCCAAGGGCGTCGTCGTGCCGCACGCGGGCGTGGTCAACACGATCGCCTGCTTCGCCGCGATCTACCAGGACGGGCTGGGCCCGGGCGGGCACGTGCTGCAGTTCTCGTCGCTGGGCTTCGACACGTCGGTGCGCGAGATCTTCGAAGCGCTCTCGACCGGCGCGGCGCTGCACGTCGCGCCGCGCGAGGACATGCTCGCGGGCGAGCCGCTGGTGCGTTTGCTGCGCGCGCGCGGCATCACCATGGCGACGCTCGCGCCCTCGGTGTGGGCCAGCCTGCCGCCGGCCGAGCTGCCCGCGCTGCGCATCGCGGCCTCGGGCGGCGAGTCGTGCATCCCCAGCACGATCGAGCGCTGGGCGCCCGGGCGCGCGTTCTACAACGGCTACGGCCCGACCGAGACGAGCATCTGCAACTCAACCCACCGCTGCACGCCGGGCCTGCGGCCGAGCATCGGCGGCCCGGGCGCGAACGTGCGCTACTACGTGGTCGACGCCAACCTCGAGCCGTGCCCGGTCGGCGTTCCCGGCGAGCTGCTGATCGGCGGCGTCGCGGTCGCGCGCGGGTACCTGGGCCGGCCCGGGCTGACCGCCGAGCAATTCGTGCCCGACCCGTTCGGCAGCGAGCCCGGCGCGCGGCTGTACCGCACCGGCGATCTCGCGCGCTGGCTGCCCAGCGGCGAGATCGACCACCTGGGGCGGATCGACGGCCAGATCAAGATTCACGGGGTGCGCATCGAGCCGGCCGAGATTGAGGTCGTGCTGAGCGAGGACGAGACGGTCGCCGCGTCGAGCGTCACCGTGTCGCTCGATCCCGCCGGCGAGAAGCGCCTGGTGGCCTACGTCGTGCCGGCCGACGCGCAGCGCCCGCCGAGCGCCGACGAGCTGCGCGCGCGGCTGGCCGCGAAGCTGCCCGGCGTGATGGTGCCGCAGCACTTCATCCTGCTGGCCGAGATCCCGCTCACCACCGCCGGCAAGCTCGACCTGCGCGGGCTGCCCACGCCCGAGGAAGCCGCCGTCGAGCGCGCCTACGTCGCGCCGCGCACGCGCCTGGAGACGCTCTTGGCGGCCATCTGGGGCGAGGTGCTGCACCGCGAGCGGGTCGGCGTCGACGACAACTTCTTCGAGCTGGGCGGGCACTCGCTGATCGTGACCCAGGTCGTCTCGCGGGTGCGCGACGCGCTGGGGATCGAGATGAAGATCCGCACCATCTTCGAGCACCCCACCATCGCCGAGCTGGCGGCGTATCTGCGCGCCGCCGAGCCGGCCGCGACGCAGGAAATGGTCGAATCGTAGCGGCCGCGTACTAGCCGGGATGCGCCCTCGCTCCAGCCTGGCCGTCTTCGCCGCGCTCGCATCGCTCGCGCTTCCGGCCGGGTCGGGCGCGCAGCCCGCGCGCGCCGTCGATCCCGCGCTGTACGGCGGCTTGCGCTGGCGCAACATCGGCCCGTTCCGCGGCGGGCGCACCGCCGCGGTGACCGGCGTGCCGGGCGATCCGCGCACGTTCTATTCCGGCGCGGTCGGCGGCGGCGTGTGGAAGACGACCAACGCCGGGCGCACCTGGGCGCCGGTGATGGACGCGATGCCGGTGGCCTCGATCGGCGCGCTGGCGGTCGCGCCGAGCGATCCGAGCACGGTGTACGCGGGCAGCGGCGAAGCCGACATGCGCGCGGACATCGTGCACGGCAACGGCATGTACCGCTCGACCGACGCGGGCGCCACCTGGACCCGCATCGGGCTGGAAGACTCGCGCCAGATCGGCCGCATCCTGGTCGATCCCAAGGACCCGCGCACGCTGCTGGTCGCGGCGCTCGGGCACGCCTACGGCCCCAGCGACACGCGCGGCGTGTACCGCTCGACCGACGGCGGCGCGACCTGGGCGCGCACGCTCTTCCGCGACCGCGACACGGGCGCGATCGACCTCGCCGCCGACCCGAGCGGGACGGTCGTGTTCGCCTCGCTCTGGCAGACCCGCCGCCCGCCCTGGAACGCGTACCCGCCCACCAACGGCCCGGGCAGCGGGCTCTACAAATCGAGCGACGGCGGCCTGACGTGGAAGCAGGTCGCGGGCGACGGCTTTCCCGCCGCGGGCGTGGGCAAGATCGGCGTCGCCGTCGCGCCGAGCGACCCGCGCCGGGTCTACGCGCTCGTCGACGCGCGCGAGGGCGGCCTGTACCGCAGCGACGACGGCGGCGCGCACTGGCGCCTGGCCGACGCCGACCGCCGCCTGTGGGGGCGCGGCTGGTACTTCTGCCACGTCGCGGTCGACCCGCGCGACGCCGACCGCGTGTACGTCTCCGACACCGCGCTGTACGCCTCGCGCGACGGCGGCGCGACGTTCGAGGCGGTCAAAGGCTCGCCCGACGGCGACGACTTCCACCAGCTCTGGATCGACCCGCGCGACCCCGAGCGCATGGGCCTGGCGAGCGACCAGGGCACGGTGGTCAGCCTCGACGGCGGGGCGAGCTGGAGCTCGTGGTTCAACCAGCCGACGGGGCAGTTCTACCACGTCGCGACCGACGGCGCGTTCCCGTACCGCCTCTACGGCGCGCAGCAGGACAGCGGCGCGGCGATGATCGTGTCGCGCAGCGACCACCGCGGCATCGAGCCGCGCGACTGGCGCCCGCTCAGCGCGGGCGGCGAGAGCGGCAGCATCGCGCCCGACCCGCACGACCTCGACCTCGTCTACGGCAACTCCTACGACGGCAGCGTGAACCGCGAGGACCTGCGCAGCGCGCAGACGCGCCGCGTCACGCCCGCCGTCGCCGACTCCGCCTCGCTGCGCAGCGAGTGGACCATGCCGCTGGCGTTCGGGCCCGACCACGCGCTCTACGCCTCCTACCAGCAGGTGTTCCGCACGCGCGACGGCGGCGCGCGCTGGGACGCGATCAGCCCCGACCTGACCCGTCCCGCGCCGCCGGGCGAGCCGCGGCGCGGCGTGGTCTACGCGCTCGCGCCCTCGCCGCGCGACCCGAACCTGATCTGGGCGGGCAGCGACGACGGCCTGGTGCACGTCACCGGCGACGGCGGCAAGCACTGGGCCGACGTCACCCCGCCCGGGGTGAGCGCGTGGGCCCACGTGAGCGGCATCGAGGCCTCGCACTTCGATGCGCGCAGCGCGTACGTCGCGGTCGAGCGGCACCGCCTCGACGACGACCGCCCGTACCTGTACGCCACGCACGACGGCGGGCGCACCTGGCGCGCCGCGGCGGGCGGCATTCCCGAGGGCAGCTTCGTCAACGCGGTGCGCGAGGACCCGGTGCGCCCGGGCCTGCTCTACGCCGCGACCGAGACGGGGGTGTTCGTGTCGTTCGACGACGGCGCGGCGTGGCAATCGCTGCGGCTGAACATGCCGGTCGTGTCGGTGCGCGACCTGGCGCTGCGCGAGGGTGACCTCGCGATCGCCACGCACGGGCGCGCGTTCTGGATCCTCGACGACGTCGAGCCGCTGCGCCAGCTCGCCGCCGACCCGGCGGGCGAGGCGCGCCTGTTCGTCCCGCGCGCCGCGGTGCGCACGCGCGCCGGGCACGACGAGGCCGAGGCGACGCCGCCCGAGACGCCGCTGGGCGAGAACCCG
>JASLGJ010000346.1 GCA_030150085.1 Candidatus Elarobacter sp.
GCCCGTACGACCTGGCGGCCGAGCTGGGCGGCGAGAGCAGCGCCGACGTGATGCTGCCGCACCGCGCGCGCGTGCTGGTCGCCGCGCGCGCCGCCGGGCGCTGGGCGATCGACGGCCCCTCGCGCGAGTACGGCGACCCCGCGATTCCCGCCCGCGACGCCGAGCACGCGCGCCGGCTGGGCTACGACGGTAAGCTGCTCATCCACCCCGCCCAGCTCGCCCCGGTGCGCGCCGCCTTCGCGCCCTCGCCCGCCGAGGTCGCCTACGCCGAGCGCGTCGTCGCCGCCGCCGCGGCGTCCTCGCCCGCGGTGCTCGACGGCACGATGATCGACGCTCCGATCCTCACCGCCGCCCAGCGCGTGCTGCGCCGCGCGCGCCCCAGCTAGCCGCGCTCTCGCTCCCGCTGCGCCAGCCTGCTGGCACACCAGCCGCCTACGCTCTCCGAGGGAGGCTGCGTAGTATGCTGCTGCGGAATACTTCACTCATGGCTACGGAAGAGTCGTTCGGCAAGCGGTTGCGGCGCTTGAGGCTGGCTCGCGGCTTGCGCGTGCTCGACGTGGCGTACGCCGCCGGCATCACCGAAGGCGCGATTCGCCAGATGGAAGCGGGGCAGACGAAAGGCGCCAGCCTCATCGTCGGGCTCCGC
Source organism: Candidatus Elarobacter sp. (assembly GCA_030150085.1). GTDB lineage: Bacteria > Vulcanimicrobiota > Vulcanimicrobiia > Vulcanimicrobiales > Vulcanimicrobiaceae > Vulcanimicrobium. The sequence goes on from JASLGJ010000346.1 coordinate 647, forward strand.
CTGGCCAAGATGCTCGGGGTCTCGCCCGAGTATCTCGCCTCGGGAACCGACGACAGCCCGAACGACCAGGGTCTCACGCGCGTGATCCTCGGAAGATTGGAGGACCACGAGCGCCGCTTGGGCACGCTCGAAAGCGATCGATCGTAGTCTACTGCGCCCGGTGGTGCGCCTGAACCACGCCACGACGAGGGTTTCCAACCATTCCCGACAGAGTGCTGTAGCGGAAGGTAATCGCTACGAAACTGTGAATTATCACGCGAAAGCATGCTACGGTCACGGGCGCACCGTCCCGGGCCGGGAGCATGCGAAAGCGACGAAATGATGGATTGGGCCTCTCGCTGGTTGCCTCGGTCGTTGACGCACTCCGTTTTCAACGTACAATAGCAGAGCGCGCATGGGCGACCATGTGGACGACCGTTTCGAGTGGGACGTCGGCAAGAGCGAGCGGTGCTTGGCGGAACGGGGCTTCGACTTCGCGTTCGCGAGCCGGGTCTTCGACTTCGAGCCGTACTACGAGGAAGCGGACGAGCGGGAGCGCGGCGAGGAGCGGTATTGGTGCGTAGGTCTCATCGAGGGCGGGTTCTTCACCGTGGTCTACACGCCGCGCGGCCTCCGCAAGCGCATCATCAGCGCTTGGCAGTCGGACGATGACGAAATCCTCCGGTTCGCCGATCACGCCGGGCTCGGGACCCAATAGAGGCCGTGCCGACTGGGAGAAGCTCCGCGCGCAGTCGCGAGAGGACGTCAACCGGATCGCGCGCGAGCAGCGAGCCGAGCTGGCACTGCCCGAACGCCCGCCGGCGGCTCGCGTCCGCGTGAGCACCGTTCCGGACGTGCGGGCGATCAGGGAGAGGCTCGGCCTTTCGCAAGCCGCCTTCGCAGCGCGCTTCCACCTGCGCGAACGGACGGTGCAGCAGTGGGAGCAGGGCCGCGCCGTGCCGGACCAGCCCGCACGCGTGCTGCTGCGCGCGATCGAGCGCTATCCCGACGCGATCGCGCAGGCCGCGGCGGCGGCCGAGAACGACGAGCGGCCTGCTTCCCCGGAAGACGGCCGCACGTCGTAGATCAGCCGAGCGCGCCCTCCGCGCGCAGCGCGGCGATGCGCTCGCCGTCGTAACCGAGCAGCTCGCGCAGCACGCTCTCGGTGTCCTCGCCCAGCTGCGGCGCGCGGCGGTGCGCGGCGGGCGGCTCGCCGACCCGCACCGGGCTCGCGATCCAGCTCGCGCTGCCGAAGGCGGGGTGCTCGGTGCGCGCGATCAGGCCGCGCGCGCCCGTCTGCGGATCGGCCAGCGCCGCGCGGACCTCGTTGACCGGGCCGCAGGGGACGCCGGCCGCGCTCAGCGCCGCGATCCACTCCGCGGTCGAGCGCGTGGCCAGCACGTCCTGCAATGCCGCGACGACCACGGCGCGGTTCGCGCGCCGCGCCGCGAAACCGGCGAAGCGCGGGTCGGCGCGCACGTGCGCGAGGCCGAGCACGTCGACCAGGCGCTGCCAGAACTTCTCCTTCGCGCACACCACCACGATCCAGCCGTCGGCGGTGCGGAAGTTCTGGAACGGCACGATCGAGGGGTGCGCGGAGCACGCCAGGCGCTCGGGCTCGTACGCGCCGCCGGGCGCGAGCGTCCAGGCCGCGACGTAGGTCAGCATGTTCATCGCGGTGTCGAACAGCGAGGTGTCGCAGTCGCAGCCGACCCCGTCGCGGCGCGCGGCGTGGACCGCCGCCAGCAGCGCCAGCGCCGCCACCAGCCCGCCGCTGTAGTCGACCACCGACAGCCCGGACTTGGTCGGCGGGCCGGCCGGGTCGCCGGTCAGCGCCTGCCAGCCCGCGATCCCCTGCAGGATGTAGTCGTAGGCCGGCTCGGCGCGGCGCGGGCCGGTCATCCCGAAGCCCGAGAGCGAGACGCACACCACGCGCGGGTTGATCGCGGCCAGGTCGGCGTAGCGCAGGCCGAGCCGCTCGGGCATGTCGCCGCGCAGGTTCGAGTACACCGCGTCGCTGCGCCGCACCAGGTCGTGGAACACCGCCCGCCCGCCGGGGCTCGCGAGGTCGAGCGCGACGCTGCGCTTGTCGTGGTTGAAGGTCTCGAAGAACAGGCTGTCCGTGCCCTGCTGGTAGGGCGGCACCGCGCGCCCGACGTCGCCGCCCGAGCGCGGGTCCTCGATCTTGATCACGTCGGCGCCCAGCTCGGCCAGGTGCACCGAGCCGAACGGCCCGGCCCCGTACTGTTCGATGGCGACGATGCGCACGTCGGCGAGCGGTCTCATTCCCGCCCGCTCGCGGGCGCCAGCGCCGCTCCGAGACCGGCCAGCTTGCTCGGCAAGCGCGCGTACCCGCGGTGGAGGTGCGCGAGACCGCTGATGCGCGTCTCTCCCGGGACGGCGAGCGCCGCGAGCAGCGACACCGCCGCCGCGCGCGTATCGGTCGGGGCGAGCCGCCGTCCGCGCAGGTACGGCCGGCGCGGCCGGATGGAGACGGTGGGCACGCTCACGGTGAGGTCGGCGCCGAGCGCGGTCAAGCAGTCGGCGTAGGCGAAGCGATGGTGCCAGACCCGGTCGGTGACGCTCGACGCCCCGTCGGCCCCGGTCAGCATGAGCGTGAAGAACGGGTGGTTGTCGGTCGATACGCCGCGCACGTTGGCTTCGACGTGCGCGGCTTGCGGAACCCGCGGCGCCGACACGGTCAGGCCGTCGTCGCGCCACGCCAGCTCGATCCCCATCGCGGCGAAGACCGGCGCCTCGTAGCGCAGCGCTTCCCTGACCGGTTCGGTGTCGAACGGCCCGATCGTCAGGCGCGACCCGGTGAAGACCGCGGCGCTGATCCAGGTCATCACCTCGGTCGGATCGGCCATGACCGTGTGCGCGACGGGGCGGCCGGTCCGCAGCGGGCGCGTCACCAGCCAGCCGTCGGGCGTCCGCTCGACCGCCGCGCCGGCGGCCCGCGCGAACCGGATCAAGTCGCCCGCGGCCTCCTTGTCGTGCGGGTTTCGGATGAGCGTCGCCGAGGGCGACTGGAGCGCCGCGAGGAGGGCGGTTTTCGTCGCGCCCGAGACCAGCGGCCCGGACAGGAGCGAACGGTCGTCCGACCAGGCCATGATGTCGATCGTGTCGGCGCGCAGCGGGCCGGCCGTTCCGGTGATGCTGCCGTCGGCGTTCTCCTCGAACCGGGCGCCGAACGCGGCGAGCACCTCGATGACGTGCGCGGACGGCCGCGCGCCGCCGTGGTCGCGGTGGCCGATCGCGTCGCCGCCCGAGCCGGAGAACGTGACCCGGCCGAAGCGGCCCAGCAGCGCCGGGACGAGGTACAGCGAGCCGTGGATGGCGCGGCTCAGGGCCGCCGGCACGACCCAGCCGTGCAGCGGCGCGGTGTCGATGGTGACGCCGCCGGGGTCGTGCGACACCTCGGCGCCGAGCGCCGCGGCGATGGCGAGCAGCACGTCGATCTCCGTCGAGCGCGGGACGTTGGCCAGGCGAACGGTGCTCGCCGCCGCGATCGCCGCGGCGAACGACAGCACCATGGCGTGCTTGTAGCCGTCGGGCGCGACCGAGCCGGCCAGCGGCATCCCGCCGCGCACCGTCAGCGCATCCTGCCGGTCGATGTCCGGCCGCTGCGCGCTCGACCCGGGCGTCAGGCCCAAAACCAGACGTGCAGCGAACGGCGCGCGGCGGCGGCGGGCGCGAGCGGCAGCGTGCCGTGCCACAGCGCCCCCCGGTGAACGAGCACGACCGACGCGTTGGAAAGCGGCACGATCTCGGCGACGACCGACTCGATGTCGCGCGTTCGGAGGATGCGCAGGCAGCCGCCCCAGCGCGCATCCCATTCGGGGTTGAAGTAGAAGATGTGGCTCACCGCCCGCCGCCCGAGATCGCGGTGCGCGTGATACCACGACCCGGGCTCACCGACCTCGAGATCCGCCTGGAGCGGCGCGCGCGAGAGATCCAAGCCCGCGATCCAGCCGATCGCGCTGCGGTAGTCGAACGAGAGCAGCTGTTCGGCGAAGGCGTTCCACACCGGGGCGAGCGACTCGCGCTCGACGACCGCCGACGTGCCGGCGTCCGGTGACGGCACGCGGTCGTCGTCGCGCAGATAGCCCGCGAGGGCGGGGTCGAGCGAACGCAAGAGCGGCCGGGAGCTCGTTCGAAAACGGCCGTCGCCTCGCCCGGCGATCTCCGCCAGGCGGCGCTGCAGGGACCAGCCGAATCCCGTCGTCGGAAACTGGCGCGTCAGCGCGTCGGCGTCGGATGGCGAGCGAAAGCTCCGCGCGACGTGCGCCCAGCCTCCCGGACCGCCTCGAACCGTGACCGACCGCAGCGTGTCGAAGTCGAGAACCGCTGCCACCCGCCGGGGAAGAAGCTACCAGGCGATCCGCATCTGCCGCACGTGGCGCTGATCGAGCCCGAGCGCGAGGAGCGCGTCGGAATCTCCCGCAAGGAGGGCGTTGCGCTGGTCGTCCGAGAGGTCGTAGCCCTGCATGACGGCGGCCGGGTCTTGGCCAAACCGCACCTGCAGCTCCGTGTCCTTGAAGAGATCGTCGAGAAGGTCGTTGATGTCGCGCGTGGTCGTGTTCATCGGCTGCCTCCGGCGGACCAACTCCGTGCTGGTACGGTTGCCCTGGTGACGTACACGATTTTAGGACTCCGATGACTTTCCTGCCGCGCCCCCCGACCCCGGCGCCCGCCGCATACCGCTGGGTCGCCGCGGCCGAGTTCGAGCGTGCGTCGTGCGATCCGGACTGCGTCGCCGTCGTGGACCCGGACGCCCCGGACCGCCGCGCGCGCTGGGCGGAGGTACTGCGCTGGTACGGCCTGCGCGAGGACGGCGCTCCCTTCCGGAACGGATCGCCCCGTCCCGCCGGGCCGGCCGCCGGCGATTGCTGCGTGGCGAGCGTGTTCGGGGCGAGCTCGTCGTTCGATCCGCGCCCGGTCGCCCGCTCGTTAGCGCGCGCGACCCGGCGCGATCTCGTCGAGCTGGCGCGCCTGGACGAGCTCGCCGCCGTCGCGGCGGCGAGCTCCCGGCCCGGCGCGTACCTGATCGTCGCGTCGCCCGGCGACGCGGGCACCGCCGCGGTCGACGCGCTGGTGCGGCGGATCGAGGCGCTGGGCCACGTCGCCGGCGTGCTGACGGCCCGCGACCTTTGCGGCCTGACCTTCGTGGCCGCGAAAGCGCGGGCCGCGTTCGGGCCCGGCGGCGGCGCGATCGGCCTGGCGGACACGATCCGGCGCCTCGCCGGCCCCGCCGAGGCCCCGCTGCCGCTGAGCGCGGCGGCGCTGCGCGCCGCGCTCGGTGCGGACTGGGACGCGTTCGTGATCGACGCGCACGGTGAGGGCGGCCACGTCAACCTGCACGACGCCGTCCTGTGCGGGCTCGCCACGCCGGTCGAGCAGGATCCGGCCGGGCTGCCGATCGACGGCTGCGCGCTGCCCGACCGGTGCAAGCGGCAGCGCCGGGCGGACGTCGCGATCCGCCATCCGTTCGAAATCCGCGCGCGCACGCTCGTGCTGGGCGGCTGCACGACGTTCGCGCCGAACGGCGAGGTCTACCCGTCCACCGTCAGCCTGGCGCTCAGCGCGCTCGACGGCTACGCCGCGGCGGTGATCGCTTCGACCCGCCTGGTCGCGGCCGGCATCTCCCCGACCGCGCTCCAGGACGCCGCCGCGGAAGGCCTTTCGCTGGGCGAGCTGACGGCGCGGGCCAATCGCGAGCGGGCCGAGCTCGGGGCGCGCACGCACTTCGTGCTGTGCGGCGATCCGAGCGCCGCCGTCCCGCGCTCGCCGGCCCCGGCCGAGCCCG
>JASLGJ010000518.1 GCA_030150085.1 Candidatus Elarobacter sp.
GGCCCTCGAAGCGCGCGCCGCCGCACTGGCCGAGCTCGTCGCCCGTGACGACGCCGCGGCGCGCGCCGACGCAGCCGCACGCAACCCCTCGCACACCGAAGCATCTGCTCGCGACGCACCCGGCGACAGCGCCGCCCTGACGCGCCCACCGGAGTAGCGCGGCGAGCATCGCTCGCTTTACAAGCATCCACAACCAACAGTACGATGGGCCGACACTTCGGTTTAGCTGCGGGTGCGTCATGATTCGAAGCTTGGCCTTTTTCGTCGCGGTGGCGATCGCACTGGCGGTCACGGGATGCAGCAGCAGGGTGGAAACCGTTCCTGACGTCTCGGCTTCACAGCATGTTCTCGTTCCGAATCAGGTATGCGGTGAGACGCCGCTTTCTTCGCGTGCGGCTGCCAGCCAGGCGCGGTTTCCGCATACGGCTGGGCCCTGCTGTTCCGGTCCGGTGACCGACACATGCTATATCGACGACACCACGTCGATCCAAGTCGGAACGCGATCGGGAGGCGGATCGCTCGACCCGAGCGACCCTTGTTACGGCAACGAAACCGGCCTCGCCTACGACGGCACCAACTGCTCGGGCTAGGTGGGCGTCGTAGCGCTGATATTTCCCGCCGCGGCAGGCTATCGCACCTTCGGGTATGCGTATTCCTATTCGTATTCGAACGGAAACTATATCTGGAAAACCATAGCCCCATGCCCGGTACGGCGCTCAACTACTCGTGTCTCTTCCAGAGCTATAACCCGAACGTGACCGGCAGTGACGGCGGAAATTTCAGCACGGCCATCCTGGAGGTGAAGAGCCCTGCGCCGTTCGCTCTGTACGCGCAAACGACATGCACGTTCTACCTGCCGGGTACGAATACGCAATGGAATGCGGCCGGTGTGGCCCTGCGGCTCTGATGGAACGCTTCGAATCCTACGAATACGAGGTCGTGTGCGTGCTCGAAAGCGGCGGCTCTTTCACCACGTACTGTGCTACGCCTGAAGAAGCGGAGCTGAAGAGGCGATTGCTGCTTTCGCCCGACGAAGACATTCCCGTTCCACCTGGGTTCACGTGGGCGCGGCCCAAGGGCGAACGGATTCTGACGGCGGTCATTCGCCGCCGCCCGGGCCGCAGCTAGGTGTCGGCGCCGATCGTGTCGAGGTCGGCGAAGGCGAGCAGCGCGTCGAAGGGGGAGAGCGCGCGCTGGGCGAGGGCCAGCACGGCGCGGGCGTGGCTGCCGCCGTGCGGGCGGCGGGTGACGGTGAGCTCGTCGGCCAGGGCCGAGACGATGTAGAGCCCGCGCCCGCGCTCGCTCAGGACGTCGTCGGGGAGCTTGGGCAGGTGGCGGAAGCCGCGGCCCTGGTCGAGCACGTGCAGCACCGGAGCGGTGCCGCCGCAGTCCAGCGCGACCTGGGTCGGGCCGGGCGCGTAGCGCACCACGTTGCCGACCAGCTCGGCGAACACCACCTCGGCCGCGCCCAGCGCGTCGGCGCTCAGGCCGTGCTCGGCCAGCCGCTGCGCGACCGCGTGGCGGGTCGCGCGCGCCGCTTCGGCGTCGTCGGAGTCGAACGACCAGCGCGCGACCGCGTGGCCGTCCTCGTCGGCGCCGCGGCGCACGGTGAAGATCGCGACGTCGTCGCGCGCGCCTTCGGCCAGCACCGCGTCGTGGATGGCGCGCGCGAGGTTGGGCGCGGCGAGCACGGCCGGATCGCGCAGCGCGGCGCGCAGGCGCTCCTCGCCGGCCGCGAGGTCGTGCGTGGCCTCGACCAGGCCGTCGGTGTAGAGCACCAGCATGGCGTCGCCCGGCATCGCGACCGTCTCGGTGACGCGCTCGCCTTTCGACTGCACGCCCAGCGGCACGCCCGCCGCGGCCAGCTCGGTCCAGTCCGCGCCGCCGCGGCGCAGCAGCGGGCGCGGGTGCCCGGCCGAGGCATAGGTCAGTTCCGAGGTGACCGGGTCGAGCACCGCCACGAAGGCGGTCACGATCCGCTCGGAGGCGTCGGCCTGCAGCGTGCGGTCGGCGGCGTCGAGCATCATCGCCGGGTCCGGGTGGATCTGCGCCACGCCGCGCAGCACCTGGCGCACCGCGGCCATCGTCACCGCCGCGTCGAGCCCCGAGCCGCTCACGTCGCCGACCGTGACGATGATCCGCCCGTCGAGCAGACGCAGCGCGTCGTACCAGTCGCCCCCGATCCGCGCCTCGTCGCGCCCCGCATGGTAATAGGCGTCCAGCGCCAGCCCGGGAATGCGCGGCAGATCGCGCGGCAGCGCCGCTTCCTGGAGCCGCTCGGTGATCCGGCGCTCCGCCTCGTACAGCGCCGACATGCGGCGCAGGCGCAGCGAGAGGCGCCGGGTGCGCAGCAGCGACTCGACCCGGGCCGCCAGCTCCAGCCGCTGCACCGGGCGCAGCAGCACGTCGTCGACGATCTGCCAGACCGCGCGGGTGTTCAAGCCCGCGTCCTTGCTGTCGGTCAGGAGCAGGATCGGCAGCTGCACCGGCTCGTGCGCGCGCCGCTCGGCCAGCAGGCGGTCCCAGTGGCGGTGCAGCGAGAGTCCGTCGACGACGATCAGGTCGACCGCGATCCCCTCGCCCGGCGCCTGTTCCCACGGCAGCGCCTCGAGCACGTCGTAGCGCCGGCTCAAGAGCGAGCCCAGCAGGCGCCGGTTCTCGGCGTTCGCGAGCAGGATGAGAACGCGTTGCCGCGCGTCGGGGGCGTCAGGAGTGCGAATCGCCGCCCTCGTCCACGGATCCGGAAGGGAGGTGCGCGAAAACCGCGCTCAAGTTCAGCACCTCGCCGATCCGCACCCCGTCCGAGGTGATCGCGAAGTCGCGCACGGTCTTCTCGAAGTCGCTCATGCGCTTCTTGAGGATGCCGACGCCCTTGCCCAGTTGCGCCATGCCGCCGACGTCGCGCTCGACGTAGCGCAGGAAGATCAGGTTGTCGGCCAGGTAGCTGATGCCGACCTCGGTCGCGCGGAAGCTGGTCAGCTCCTTGAGCTCGTCGACCAGCAGCACCGTCACGCCGACGTTCTGCAGGTAGCGCCCCAGCGCGTGGAGGCGTTCGGCCAGGTCTCCGCCGGGCACCGACATGCGGTAGCCGCTCACGCTGTCGAGCATGACGATGCGCGTGCCGTGCTCTTCGACGTCGCGCCGCACCAGGTTGGCGAACTCGTCGGGACCGTAGCGCAGCGCTTCCAGATCCGTCACCGCCAGGGTCCCGCGCTCGATCATCCCGCGCACGTCCATGCCGATGCCCTGGCAGCGCCGCAGCAGCGTCTCGCCCGGCTCGTCGAAAGTGTACACCGTGGAGCGCACGCCGCCGCGCGCGGCCTGCGCCATGAACTGCACGCCAAGCGTGGTCTTGCCGACCCCGGTCGGGCCGCTGATCAGCGTGATCGTGCCGCGCTCGATCCCGCCGTGCAGCAAATCGTCCAGCCCCGGCAGTCCCGAGGGCAGCTTGTCGGGAGTGTAGCGCACGCCGTGCTGGGCGGGGATCAGGCGCGGGTAGACCGTCGCGCCGTTCTCGCCCAGGACGAGGGTGTGCCGGCCGGCCCGAAAGCCCGAGCCGCGGAACTTCAGCACGCACAGCGAGCGGGAGCGCCCCTCGAGGTCCAGCTCGATCACCCCGTCGGCGATGAAGCGCAGGTCGTCGTCGGGCGTCTCGGGGGTCGACTCGGAGGTCACCACCACCACCGAGCCCTTGTCGGCCAGGTAGCGCAAGAACGAGAGCGCCTGGCGGCGGAACTGGAAGCCGTCGCTGGCCAGAAAGCGCAGGTGGGTCATCGAGTCGACGAAGACCCGGCGCGGCTTGATGCGCTCGATCGCCTCGACGATGCGAGCGGTGGTCGGCTCGCGCTCGACCTCGCTGACCGAGAAGATGTCGTAGGTCTCGGCCCGCGCGAACAGCTCGGGCGAGGGGCTCAGGTCGACGATGTGCACCCGCTCGACGTCGAAGCCGCTCAAGGAGGCGTTCGCGCGCAGCTCGGCCTCGGGCTCGGCGAACGAGATGTAGAGCGCGCTCTCGTCGGCCCGCAGGCCCTCGGTCAGCAGGTGCCAGCCCAGGGTCGTCTTCCCGGTTCCCGGCGGACCGCTGACGAGGTACGTGCGGCCCTCGATCAAGCCTCCGTTCAAGACCTCGTCCAAACCGGCAATGCCCGTCGAGGCGCGTCGATCGACCACCATACTCGCCCCTCTATGCCCAGAAGTCGGGGCCGTGCTCACCGTGCGCTCAGAAGAAGGGATTGTGCGCTTTCTCCTGCCCGATCGTGGTCGGCGGCCCGTGGCCCGGCATCACCACGGTGTCGTCGTCGAGCGCGAACAGCTTGAAGCGAATGGAGTCCAGGATGTCGGCGTAGGTCGAGACGTCGCCGAACGCCCCGCCGACCGAGCCCGCGAAGAGCGTGTCGCCGCTGAACACCGTCGAGCGGAACAGGAAGCACGAGGAGCCGTCGGTGTGGCCGGGAGTGTGCAGCATGCGGATCGAGGCGCCCTCGCCGAAGGGCAGCTCGTCGCCGTCCGCGACCGGCAGGGCCCGCGCGGCCAAGCTCCCGATGGCGTGCGCGTCGGCGCGGTGCATCACGAGCTGAGCCTCGGGGAAGGCCCGCGCCACGTCGGCGGTCGCGTCGCAGTGGTCGGCGTGCTTGTGGGTGATGAGCACGTAACGCAGCGCGTAGGGCCCTTCGTTCACCGCCCGCAGCAGGGGAGCGGGAAAGCCCGCCGGGTCGACCAGGGCCGCCGTCTTGCCGTCCTGGAGGAGGAACAGGTAGCCGTTGGAGGGGTGCGGATCGTGGGGATGGTGGCGCACCTCGGGCGGGACCTCGGCTCTGGGGTACCAGCGCCGGGCCGCCGCGTCGGCGAACTTGCCCGGGTCCAGGCGCAGCACCACGGCCACCGCGCGGGCCTGGTCCTCGCTGGGCACCCCGTCACCGCGCAGCCAGGCCGTGACGGCGGCCGCGTCCAGGCCGGTGCGGCGGGCCAGCTCCTGGGGCTCCAGGCCGTTGCCGCGCAGGCCCTTGCGCAGGAGGTCGGAGGGATCGTCTTCGAGCGGGATGCGCGGCCAGTCCATGGCGCGTCGCTTCCGCCGAACCGGACGGAACCCCGCCCGGGTTGAAGAGGTCGCCATGCCCGCCACTCACGCCAAGGTCGTCATCATCGGCTCCGGCCCCGCCGGCCTCACCGCCGCCGTCTACGCCGCCCGGGCGAACCTGGCCCCGATCGTCTTCGCCGGCCACATGTACGGCGGGCAGCTCATGCTGACCACCGAGGTCGAGAACTACCCCGGCTTCCCCGAGGGGATCATGGGGCCCGAGCTGATGGAGGCCTTCCGGGCCCAGGCCGAGCGCTTCGGCTCCGTCATCCACAACGTCGACGTGACGGCGGTCGACTTCTCGGTCCGCCCGTTCGCGGTGCGCACCGACGAGGAGGAGTACAGCGCGGAGACCGTGATCCTGGCGACCGGCGCGAGCGCGCGCTGGCTGAACGTCCCCGGCGAGGCGCGCCTGCGCGGGCGCGGGGTGTCGACCTGCGCGACCTGCGACGGCGCGTTCTTCCGCGAGAAGCGCATCGTGGTGGTGGGCGGGGGCGACTCGGCGATGGAGGAGGCGGTCTTCCTGACCCGCTTCGGCAGCAAGGTCACGATCGTGCACCGGCGCGAGAGCTTCCGGGCCTCGAAGATCATGGCCGAGCGCGCGCTCAACCACCCCAAGATCGAGGTGATCTGGAACAGCGCGGTGACCGAGGTGCTGGGCGCGGACGCGACCGAGGCCCTGCGGCTGAAGAACCTCGTCACGGGCGAGGAGTCGGTGCTGCCCGCCGACGCGCTCTTCATCGCGATCGGGCACGACCCGAACACCGCCATCTTCAAGGGCCAGATCGAGCTGGACGCCGCGGGCTACATCGTCAGCGCGGACGGCGTGAAAACGAACGTCGAGGGGGTGTTCGTCGCGGGCGACGTCTACGACGTGCGCTACAAGCAGGCCGTCACCGCGGCCGGCTCGGGCTGCAAGGCCGCGCTCGACGCCGAGAAGTACCTCGAGGCGCTCGAAGCGGGCGAGGCCGCGCCCGCCCCCGCGCTGAGCGCGGGATGACCACGCCCGGGAGCAGCGCCGCGGGCACGCCCCTGGCGACCGCGGGCTATCCCCATGCGATGGACATCTTCCGCCGCATGGACGGGCTGGACGCGCTGGCGATGATGCAGCGCGGCGAGGTGCCGGTCACCAACATCACGCGCTGGATGAACTTCTCGCTCGACACCGTCGAGCGCGGGCACGTCGTGTTCGGGATGGTGCCGCACGAGGAGCTCTACAACCTGATCGGCTCGGTCCACGGCGGCATCATCACGACGCTGCTCGACAACGCGCTGGGCTGCAGCGTGCAGTCGTTGCTCCCGGCGGGCCAGGTCGCGACCACGATGGACCTGCACACGCGCTTCCACCGCCCGGTCACCGCGGCGGTCGGCAAGGTTTTCGCCGACGCGCGCGTGGTGCACGCCGGCCGGCGCACCGCGACCAGCGAGGCCAAGGTCGTCGACGCGAGCGGCCGGGTCTACGCGACCGGCACCTCGACCCTGATGATCCTCCAAGACCGCTAGCGGCGGGGAGCGCTTGCTGGGGACGCGAACGAGAGCTCCGTGGCAAGCGACCGCGTCACCCACCCGCTGTTCGAGGAAGCCCGGGAACGGCCGGAGGCGACCTTCCCCGTCGTCGTTCGCATCCGCACGTATCCGGCCAACATCGTGCGCGCGAACCCCGCCGAGACGACGCAGGCCGAGCGCGACGCCGCGCTGGCCGCCGCGTACCAAGGCGTGCCCGCGTGCTTGCGGGCGGTCGAGGACGCGATCGTCCGGGTCGGCGGCAAGCCGCCGCGCTGGAGCGGGCGCGAAAGCCACGTGCCGTATCTCTACGCCGAGCTGACGGGCGCGCAGATCCTCGCGCTCGACGCGGCGCTGCCGGCCGAGATTCCGGCCGAGATCAGCCGCGGGCGGGCCGATGCCGACCACGCCAACGACTTCGATCCGAACAACCTCGTCGGGCGGGTGATCGCCGAACCGCTCTCGACCGAGGTCTTCAACGACCCGACCGTCTGCCACGACGTCATCATCGTCATCTCCGAGAACCACCCCGGGGGACGCGACGAAGCGCGCGCGCAGATCGTGCGGGCGCTCGAGCTCATCAAGACCCGCATCGGCGAGCTGTCGTATCGCGACCGGCCGCGCGCCGCCAACCCGTACGTCTTCGCGAACGTGACCGGCGAGCAGATCCTGGCGCTGCTCGAGCTCGACGGGAGCGGCTACTTCGGCGCGCGCGCGATCTTCCGCATCTGGGAAGACACCAAGGTGCAGGCCCTGATCACGCGCTCGATCGCGACGGTCAAGGCCGACGCGGCGCAAGCCGCCTTCACCGCGGTCGGGACGGGAATCGTCTGGGCCGTGCTCGACTCGGGCATCGACGCGGCGCACCCCCACTTCGCGCTCTACAACAACCTGAAGCTGAGCCCGCCCCTGACGCACAAGAACTTCGTCACCCGGCTGACCGACGCCGACGCGACGGTCGACAAGTTCGGTCACGGCACGCACGTCGCGGGCATCATCGCCGGCGCCTGGCCGGTGCCGCCGTCCGAGGAGACGGCGGAGCAGCCGCCGCCCGACCCCGGCGCGGCCGCGGTCGGGAACAAGCCGGTGGTGCTGCGCACGGCTCGCAACGAGGCCGGTGCCGAGGAACGCTCGCTGGCCGTGCTGCCGACCGTCGCCGGGATGGCGCCGCGCTGCAAGCTGCTCAGCATGCGCGTCCTCGACGACGCCGGCAGCGGGCAGGTGTCGTGGATCATCGACGCGCTCGACGAGATCCAGCGCCTGAACGACTACGGCCGCACGCTGGTGATCCACGGCGTGAACCTGAGCGTCGGCTACAACTTCGACGCGAAGTGGTTCGCCTGCGGGCAGAGCCCGCTGTGCGTCGAGGTCGACCGGCTGGTGCGCTCGGGCGTGGTGGTCGTCGCCGCGGCCGGCAACTCGGGCTACGGCTACGTCAACACCGCGTTCACCAACGCCTGGGCGATGGGGCTGCCGATGACGATCAACGACCCCGGCAACGCCGACCTCGCGATCACCGTCGGCTCGACCCACAAGGAGGCGCCGCACCGCTACGGCATCTCCTACTTCTCGTCCAAGGGTCCGACCGGCGACGGGCGGATGAAGCCCGACCTGGTCGCGCCGGGCGAGCGGATCGTGTCGTGCGCCTCGGCCCAGAGCCGCAAGCCGGCCACCGTCGGGACGGCCGCAGGCGGCACCACGACCGCCACCCCCAACGCCTACACGTACAAAGAAGACTCCGGCACCAGCATGGCCGCGCCGCACGTCTCGGGGCTGATCGCGGCGTTCCTCTCGATTCGCGGCGAGTACATCGGCCAGCCCGAAACGGTCAAGCAGCTCTTCGTGTCCAACGCGACCGACCTGCGCCGCGACCGCGCCTACCAGGGCGCCGGGCTGGTCGACCTGATGCGCACCATCCAAGCCGTGTGAACCCGAGCTTTTCAAAGGAGCGAACGTGGCGACGTACCCCTTCCAGACCGTCGAGGTCCCGTTCGACGCGAGCGGCGCGCTGGCGCAGTTCGCGTCCGTTCCCGCCGCCGGCAAGCAGGACGCGCTGCTCGCGCTCGCGCGCGGGGTCGACGACCTGATCGTCATCTCGCACGGCTGGAACAACAACGAGACCGAAGCGCGCGCCCTCTACACCGGCTTTTTGGGCAGCGCGGCCGCGGTCTGGGAGAAGGCCGGCTTCACGCCCGCGCAGCTCGCGCGCACCGGCGTGCTCGCGGTGTTCTGGCCGTCGAAGAAATTCGACGAGGGCTCGATCACGCCGGCGGCGCTGGGCGCGGGCGCGGCGGCGATCGACCAGGGCGATCCCGCGGCCGCCGCGGCCGAGGCCGACGCGCGCCTGCGGCTGCAGATCGCCGAGCTGCGCCAGACCGTTTCGCCCGACCTGCAGAGCGCGCTCGACGCCGCGCTGGCGCAGGTGGCCGGGCTCGACGCGAGCGACGACGCGCAGAACCAGTTCGTCGCCGCGCTGGCGCCGTTCTTCGCGCAGGGCAGCGAGCCCGACCCGGCGCTCGACAAC
>JASLGJ010000565.1 GCA_030150085.1 Candidatus Elarobacter sp.
GTCGCGAACGCGCCGGCGGGCGCCGTTAGCGCCGAGTCGGCGGTGCAGTACGGCCCGCTGGTCGGCGCGCCGCCCAAGATCGTCTGCGTCGGCCTCAACTACCGCGCGCACCTCGAGGAGACGGGCGAGAAGCTGCCGCCCTTCCCCGACCTGTTCAACAAGTACAACACCGCGCTCAACCGCCACGACGGCACGATCGCGGTCTCGCACCTCCCAGCCAAGCAGTTCGACTACGAGTCCGAGCTGGTGATGGTGATCGGCAAGACCGCGCGCGGCGTCAGCGAGGCGGACGCGCTCTCCCACGTGTTCGGCTACGCGGCCGGGCACGACTTCACCGCGCGCGACGCCCAGATGCGGGTCTCGCAGTGGATGACCGGCAAGACGCCCGATGAGTTCGCCCCGCTCGGCCCGTGGCTGGTCACGGCCGACCAGATCCCCGACCCGCAGACGCTCCAGATCCGGACCTTCGTCAACGACGAGAGCGTGCCGCGCCAGGACATGAACACCAAGCAGATGATCTTCTCGTGCGCGCGGATCGTCAGCTACACCTCGAGCTTCATCACCCTGCAGCCGGGCGACGTGATCTTCACCGGCACGCCCAGCGGGGTGATCCTGGGCTACCCCAAGGACAAGCAGGTCTGGCTCAAGCCGGGCGACCGCGTCCGGACCCAGATCTCCAAACTGGGGGAGCTGCGCTTCAGCCTGACGTAGCTGGGCCCCCGAGGGCACGTGGCGGAATCGGCAGACGCGCTGGATTTAGGTTCCAGTGGGGCGACCCATCCGAGTTCGAGTCTCGGCGTGCCCACGTGGATTCGCGTTCCGCGAATCCTTCGCGTTTGAGCTTCGCCCAAGCCGCGGGGAATTGCGGCTTCGGTCGAGCCGGGAGCGTTTACGGCTTCGGGCTACCTCTGTTTTTCCTCTTGACGGGGGTAGACCCGGCGCGATAGACTCCGAGGGTTGGCGCCGGGCCCCTCGAAAGACCCGGCGTTCGCGGAAGTAGCTCAGCGGTAGAGCATCGCCTTGCCAAGGCGAGGGTCGCGAGTTCAAATCTCGTCTTCCGCTCCAGTTTGAAATCGACGACGGCGGGCGCTTGCCCGCCGTCCCCGCTTCCGGAGGTCTGCCGCACACGTGTCCTCGACGCTGAAGAGTCTCGACCCGACGCAAGTCGAGCTCGAGATCAGCATCACGCCGGAAGAGTTCGGCGCCGCGCAGGACGCGGCGTTCCGCCAGCTGTCGCGCAACGCGAAAGTCCCAGGCTTTCGGCCCGGCAAGGTGCCGCGCAAGATCTTCGAGAGCCAGTACGGCGTCGGCGCGATCCTCGACCGCGCCCTCAACGACCTGATCCCCGGCAAGGTCGACGCCGCGGTGGAGGAGCACGGCCTGCAGCCGCTCGCCACCCCCAGCGTCGAGCTGGTGCCCGAGGAAGAGGGCCAGCCGCTGCGGGTCAAGGCCGTGGTCGCGGTCCGCCCGCCGATCGAGCCGGTCGGCTACGGCGGGGTCGAGATCCCCGACCTGCCCGAGGCGGCCTCCGAGGCCGACGTCGAGTCCGCCCTCGAGCGCCTGCGGCGCGACGCCGCCACGCTCGTCCCCGTCGACCGCCCGGTCCAGCTGGGCGACATGGCGACGATCGACTACGAAGGCAAGATCGACGGCGTCCCGTTCGAGGGCGGCACCGCCCAGGGCCAGGAGACCGAGATCCGCCAGGAGAGCTTCATCCCCGGCTTCGCCGACGGGATCGTCGGCATGACCGCCGGCCAGACCAAGGACGTCACCGCGCACTTCCCCGAGAACTACGGCAACGCCGAGCTGGCGGGCAAGGACGCGGTCTTCACGATCACCGTCCACGAGGTCAAGGAGCCCGAGCTGCCCGCGCTCGACGACGAGCTGGCCAAGCGCGTGTCGCGCAACGAGACCCTGGCCGACCTGCGGGCCGACATCAAGCGCCGCCTCGACGAGCAGGTCAAGCAGAGCGCCCGCCGGCGGGTGTCGAGCGAGCTGCTCGACAAGGTCGTGGCGGCCAACGACTTCCCGCTCCCCGAGGTGCTGGTCGAGCGCGAGCTCGACGCCCTGCTCAACGAGTCGCGCCAGTACGTCACCCAGGCCGGCATGAGCTGGGACGACTACCTCGCGGGCAGCGGCAAGAGCGAGGCCGAGCTGCGCGAGCAGTTCCGCGAGGAGGCCCGGCGGCGGGTGAAGACCACCCTGCTGGTCGAGGCCATCGCGAAGAAGGAAGGCGTCGAGGCGACCCAGGCCGACATCGAGAGCGAGCTCGACGCGCTCGCCGCCCAGTACGGCCAGCCGCGCGAGGCGATCGTCCAGGCCCTCAGCCGCAACGTCGGCGCGCTGATCGACGGGATCGTCCGGACCAAGACCATCGACCGGCTGATCGAGCAGGCCAAGCGCGTCCCCGCAACCGAATCCACCGCCGGCTAGGTCCACGGAGGCGCACATGGGACATTTGGTACCGATGGTCGTCGAGCAGAGCGCACGCGGTGAGCGGGCGTACGACATCTACTCGCGGCTGCTCAAAGAACGCATCGTCTTCGTCCACGGACCGATCGACGACGGGATGGCCTCCCTCATCATCGCGCAGCTCCTCTTCCTGGAGCGCGAGGATGCCGACAAAGACATCGACATGTACATCAACAGCCCCGGCGGTTCGGTCACCGCGGGCCTGGCGATCTACGACACCATGCAGCTGATCAAGCCCGACGTGGCGACGATCTGCGCCGGCATGGCGGCCTCGATGGGCTCGATCCTGCTGACCGGGGGAGCGGCGGGCAAGCGCTACGCCCTGCCCTACGCCAAGATCCTGATCCACCAGCCCTGGGTCCAGCAGGTGGGTGGGCAGGCGACCGACATCGAAATCCACGCTCGCGACCTGATCGCGACCCGGCGCAGCCTGGCCGGCATCTACGAGACCACCACCAAGAAGCCGATCGACGTGATTCTCAAGGACATCGAGCGCGACTACTACATGACGGCGCAAGAGGCCCAAGAGTACGGCATCATCGACCAGGTCTTCAGCAAAGACAACCGGACCGTCGCTCCCAACGCTCCCACCACGTAGGTCGACTGCATGTTTCGATTCGGGGACGAGAAGGGTCAGCTCAAGTGCAGCTTCTGCGGAAAATCGCAGGAGCAGGTGCGCAAGTTGATCGCGGGCCCCGGCGTCTACATCTGCGATGAGTGCATCGAGCTCTGCAACGAGATCATCGAGGAAGAGCTCTACAAGAACGTCGACGAGAACCTGCGGCTGCGGAACATCCCGAAGCCCAAAGAGATCAACCACATCCTGGACCAGTACGTGATCGGTCAGGAACGTGCGAAGAAGTCTCTGGCCGTCGCGGTCTACAACCACTACAAGCGGGTCAACGCCGGCGGCACCGGGGGCAGCTCCGACGAGGTCGAGCTGCAGAAGTCCAACATCCTGCTCGTCGGCCCGACCGGCAG
>JASLGJ010000569.1 GCA_030150085.1 Candidatus Elarobacter sp.
TGCACGGCGACCTCAACCCCGGCAACGTCGTCGTGGACGAGCACGGTGCGGTATGCGGCCTGATCGACTTCGACTTCGCCCACGAGAGCGAACGGGTCTACGACCTGGGCACGCTGCTCGACGAGTTCGCCCGGCCCGGCGACGACGCGCCGCTCGACGTGAGCCGCATCGCGCCGCTGCTGGCGGCCTACGACGAGCAAGCGCCGCTCGCGCCCGCCGAACGCGCGCTGGTGCCCGAGGCGATGCTGCGCCGCGCCGCGACCCTGGTCTGGTACGTGGCCAGCCGGCACGGCGAGCGCACGCCCGGTGACATCGGCGGCGCACCGCGCTACGCCGCGCGGGTGGCCGAGATCGCCGCCCGCCGGGCGGAGATCGCCGAGGCGGCGCGTGGCTAAGCTTGCAAACGCGGCGCTCTGGGCGCTGTTGGTCGGGAGTGTGCTGCTCGTGATCGCGATGGTCTGGCATCCGTGGGTGCATCCCTGGACCGGGGTGGGGCCGGTGCGATGACGCGCATCCTGATCCTGGGCGGCGGGTTCGCCGGCGTCGCGGTCGCGCACCGGCTGGAGAAACGCCTGCGTCCCGACGAGGCCGAGATCGCGCTGGTCAGCCGCGACAACTTCACCCTCTTCACGCCGATGCTGCCCGAGGTCAGTTCGGGCGGGATCGAGCTGCGTCACGTGGTCACGCCGGTGCGCGCGCAGCTGCGCCGCACGACCTTCGTGCTGGGCGAGATCGCGCGCCTCGACCTCGATGCGCGCGAAGTGGAAGCGACGCACCCGATCACGGGCGCCGTCACGCGCCTGGAGTACGACCAGCTCGTGCTCGCGCTGGGCAGCGTGACCTCGACCTTCGGCATTCCCGGCGTGGAGGAGCACACGCTCCCGCTCAAGACGCTCGAGGACGCCGAGGCGCTGCGCAACCGCGTGATCGCCTCGCTGGAGCAGGCGGTCGTGACGCCGCCCGGCCCCGCGCGCGACCGAATGCTGACCTTCGCCGTCGTGGGCGGCGGCTACACCGGCTGCGAGTGCGCGGGCGAACTGGTCGATTTCTTCCGCTCGATCATCCCCTACTACCGGCCGCTGAAGCTCGCCGACGTGCGGATGCTGTTGATCGAGGCGGGCAACGCGCTGCTGGTCGACCTGCCGGCCGAGATGGGGCGCTACACCACCCGCAACCTGACCCGGCGCAAGGTCGAGATCGTGCTGGGCGACGGCGTGACGGGAATCGACCGCGACGGCCTCTCGCTGCAGTCCGGCCGGCGCATCGAGAGCGCGACGGTGATCTGGAGCGCGGGAGTGCGGCCCTCGCCGGTGCTGCGCGATCTGCCCGGACTGGAACACGCGCGCAACGGCGGCATCGTGGTGAATCAGGACATGTCCGCCGTCGGCCGGCCCGAGGTGTGGGCGCTGGGCGACTGCGCCTGGATTCCCAACGAACCCGGCGCGCAGCTGAGCGACCGCGGCGCGTGGTACCCGGCGACCGCGCAGCACGCCATCCGCGAAGGCCCGGCGCTGGCCGACAACCTCGCCGCGGCGCTGCGCGGCGAGCCGACGAAGCCGTTCGCGTACCGCTCGATGGGCACGATGGCCTCGCTGGGCGCGCGCCGCGGCGTGGTCGCGTTTCCGGGCGGCTTCGTGCTGACCGGCTTCCCGGCGTGGGTGATGTGGCGCACCTACTATCTGGCCCGCCTGCCGGGCTGGGACCGCCGCTTGCGGGTCGCGTTCGACTGGGCGCTGGGGCTGCTCTTCCCGCGCGACATCGCCGAGATCCGGCTCTACACCGAGCGCGGCCAGCGAGCGGCCCGCGTGGCGGACCGCACCTCGCCTGCCGGCCCGCCGTAGCGCGCGTTCGCGCGCGCGAGCGTCACGTCGGCAGGCCCGGGTTCCACGCAGCGCGACGCTCGTTGCGCCCGGCATTCCGTCGGAGCAGTTCGCGAACTGGACGATCGAGCCGCACACCGGTTCGTGCGCGTATCCGAGCTCTACCGAATTGGTATCGGACGGCAGCAGAAAGCGCTTCTTGACACGGTGATCGGAATAGCGGAGAATGACCTGCGCGCGGCTGACGGGTGATCGTGACCCGAACGCTATGCCGCGCAAACGGGAGTGAATGGTAATGGCAGGTCCCAGCAGCGTCGTCTCTTGGCACGATAGCCAAACCCACCTGCGCGTGTACCAGAGCGACGGCAGCTCGATCAAAGAAGAAGCGTACGACGGCAGTTGGTACCGCGGCGGTTTTTCCGCGCCGGGCGCGACCGTCGGCGCGACGTCCTGGCTGGACGGAAACGGCCAGGTGCACATTCGGCTCTATGTGAGCAATAAGGGAGCGATCGCGGAGTATTGCTGGGACAAGGACCAGTGGTATACCGGTCAGTTCAAAGCAAACGGGGACGGAGCCACCGCGACGAGCTGGTTCGTCGGCGGTCAGGCCTTCATTCGCGTCTACGTGCGCGAAGCGACCGGCAAGTACGTCGAATACTGCTGGGACAAGGGTCCCTGGTATCGCGGCGGCTACCCGGGCTGATCGCTCGCCGCCCGCCGGAGCCGAGTGACGACCGGGTAGCGCCCCGGCGCGCATTTGTATCGAAATCGTTTTTCAGGAACGCGCGCGAGGAGGCGCGCCGGGCGTATCCCGAATGGCGGTCCACGCAAATTTGAAAACGGCGTCTCGGCGGTGTCCCGGGTTGGGTGCCGAGCGCCGTTTTCGTTAGCCGTTTACCGCCGCACGCAGCACCGGGGAGATTCGAATGGACGGAAGTCGTTCCGACGACGTCTCCGCGGGCATCGCATTGCCGCGCGGCGGCACGGTGCGCGGCATCGACGAAGCTCCCGGCACGAGCGCCGTCGGCGGCGCGTCGTACGCGATCCCGTTTCCCCTCTCGCCCGGGCGCGGCGGCTTCACGCCCGCGCTCGGGCTGAGCTACGACTCCGGGAGTGGCAACGGGGCGTTCGGGGTGGGCTTCGCGCTGAGCCTGCCGCAGATCGGACGCCGCACCGACCGCGGCGTGCCGCGCTACGAGGACGCGACCGAGGACGACCGCTTCGCGCTCGGCGGCGAGGAGCTGGTCCCCGCGCTCGTCACGCGCGAGGGCCGAACGGTGCGCGACGTGACCCGTCGCAGCGTCGACGGCACGGCGTACGACGTGGCGCGCTACCGGCCGCGCATCGAGGGCGCGCACGCGCGCATCGAGCGCTGGACCGAGGTCGCGAGCGGCATCAGCCACTGGCGCACGATCTCGCCCGCGAACGTGACGACGCGCTACGGTTTCGGGCCCGCCGCGCGCCTGGCCGACCCGGCCGACCCGCGCCGCGTCGCGAACTGGCTGGCGGACCGCAGCTGGGACGACCGCGGCAACGTCGCGCTCTACGAGTACGCCGCCGAGGACGGGGCGGGGGTCGACTTCGCCGCCGCCTCCGAGGCGCACCGCGCCGGCGGCGCGTTCGCGCAGCGCTACCTCAAGCGGGTGCGCTACGGCAACCTCGCACCCGGTGACGACGGCCGGTTCCTGTTCGAGGTCGTGCTCGACTACGGCGAGCACGACGAAGCCGCGCCGGCCGAGCCGGTGCGCCCCTGGAGCGTCCGCCCCGACCCGTTCTCGAGCTACCGCACGGGGTTCGAGCTGCGCACCTACCGCCTGTGCCGGCGGGTGCTGCTGTACCACCACTTCGGCGAGCTGGGCGCGAACGCGACCCTGGTCCGCAGCACCGGCTTCGCCTACGACGGCGACCCCGTCGGCTGCAAGCTGACCGCGGTGACCACGACCGGCTTCGTGCGCGACGGCGCGGCGTATTCGTCCGCGGCCGCGCCGCCGCTGAGCCTGAGCTACACGCCCTTCGCGCTCGACGACACGCTGCGCGCGCTGCCGCCGGCGGCGCTGGAGAACGCGCCGTCGTTCGGCGCGCAGGCGCGCGAGCGCTGGATCGACCTGTACCGCGAGGGCCTGCCGGGGCTGCTCGCGCAGCGCGACGGCGCGTGGTACTACAAGCGCAACCTGGGCGGCGGGCGGCTGGGCCCGCTGCGCGCGCTCTCGGCCCGCCCGGCGCTGGCCGACGACGGCAGCCCGCTGCCGCAGGAGCTGATGGATCTCGACGGCGATGGGTTCGTCGAGCTGGTGACCTTCGCCGAGGGCCGCGCGGGCCTGCAGCGGCTCGACGAGGACGGCCGCTGGGGACCGTTCGCGCCGTTCGCGTCCTGGCCCAGCGCCGGCACGGGCGACGCGCACCTGCGCGCGGTCGACCTGGACGGCGACGGGCGCGCGGACCTGCTGCTCACCCGCGACGACCGGCTGGAGTGGCACCGCAGCCTGGGCACGAGCGGCTTCGCGCCCGCCGACGCGGTGGCGCGCGCGAGCGACGAGCGGCGCGGGCCGGCGGTCAGCTTCGCCGAGCCGCTGCGCAGCGTGTTCCTGGCCGACATGAGCGGCGACGGGCTGGCCGACATCGTGCGCATCCGCAACGGCGAGGTGGCGTACTGGCCCAACCTCGGCTACGGCCGCTTCGGGCCCGAGGTCGTGATGGGCGGCGTGCCGCCGTTCGACGACCCGGCGAGCTTCGACCCGCGCCGCATCCGGCTGGCCGACGTCGACGGCTCGGGCTGCGCCGACCTGCTCTACCTGGGCCGCGACGGCGCGGCGCTCTACCGCAACCTGTCCGGCAACGCGCTGGCCGCCCCGCTCGTGCTGCGCGCGTTTCCCGGCGCCGACGAGCTGGCGCGGGTCGAGCTGGTCGACCTGCTCGGCACCGGCACGGCGTGCCTGGTGTGGACCAGCGCGCTGCCGGCCCAGCCGGCCGAGCAGATGGCCTACGTCGACCTGCTCGGCTCGCGCAAGCCGCACTTGCTGCAGACGGTCCGCAACGGGTACGGGCGCGAGACCACGTTCGGCTACACGAGCTCGACCGCGTTCGCGCTGGCCGACGAAGCGGCGGGACAGCCGTGGGTCACGCGGCTGCCGTTCGCGGTGCACCTCGTCGAGCGGGTGGAGACCTACGACCACGTCACCCGGCGGCGCTTCACCAGCCGCAGCACCTACCACCACGGCCACTACGACCCGGTCGAGCGCGAGCTGGCCGGCTTCGGGCGGATCGACCGCTACGACACCGAGGTGGTCGACGAAGCGAGCCCGGCGGGCGCGCCCGCGCCGCCGGTGCTGACCCGCTCCTGGCACCACCTGGGCACGATGCCCTCGGCGCTCGACCCGGTCGCGCTGCTGGCCCGCGAGTGGTTCCGCGGCGGGGCGATCGGCGCGCCGCCCGCGCCGCCCCCGCCGCCCGCCGGCCTGTCGCTCGAGGAGTGGGTTGAGCACCACCGCGCCCTGCGCGGCGCGCTGCTGCGGATCGAGGTGTACGGCCAGGACGCGACCCCGGCCGCGCTGGTGCCGTACACGGTCAGCCACACCGCGTACGAGGTCGTGCGGCTGCAAGCGCGCGGGCCCAACCGCTACGGCGTGTTCGCCGCCCACGCCAGCGAGTCGCTCAGCTATGCCTGCGAGCGCGACGCGACCGACCCGCGCATCTCGCACACGCTCAACCTGGCGCTCAACGAGCTGGGCCAAGTGACGCGCGCCGCGACGCTGAACTACCCGCGCCGGGCGCCCGACCCGGCGCTGCCGGCCGAGGTGGGCGCCGCGCAGGCCCGGCTCTTCGCCAGCTACGCCGAGACCGACTACACCGCCGACGACGACGAGCCCGACGCGCTGCGGCTGCGCGGCGCGGCGGAGTCGCGCGGCTACGACGTCACCGGCATCGCGCCGGCCGCGGCGCTGGTCCCCCGCGCCGCGCTCGGCGCGGCGCTGGCCGCGGGCGCCGAGATCGGGTTCGGGGACGCGCCCGGCGCGCGGCCGGCGCGGCGGCTGGTCTCGCGCACCCGGCGCTATTTCCTCGCCGACGATTTGAGCGGGCCGCTGCCGCTGGGCGCGCAGGGCACGCGCGGCCTGCTCGCGCGCAGCCTGTCGCTGGCGTTCACCGCCGGCCATTTGCAGGCGACCTACGGCGAGCGGGTCGACGAGGCGGCGATGCTGGCCGCGGGCTACGTCCACGACGGCGACGGCGACTGGTGGGCCAGCGGCTCGACCCCGCTCTACGGTCCCGACGCCGCGGCCCGCTTCTACGCCGCGCGCGGCACGCGCGACCCGTTCGGCAACCAGACGCTGGTGACGTTCGACGCCTACGACCTGCTGCCGACCGGCACGACCGACGCGCTGGGCGGCACCACGAGCTGCGTCAACGACTACCGGCTGCTGCGCCCGGTGCTCGTCACCGACCGCAACGGCTGCCGCACCGCGGTCGCCGCCGACGCGCTGGGCTTCGTCACCGCGAGCGCCGTGCTGGGCCGCGACGGGATGCGCGAAGGCGACACGCTGGCCGACCCGACGGTCCGCTTCGAGTACGATCTGGACCGCTGGTGGGCGAGCGGAACGCCCAACCTCACCCGCACGATCGCGCGCGAGCGGCACGGCGACCCGGCCACGCCCTGGCACACCACCTACAGCTACCTCGACGGCGCGGGCGGGGTGGCGCTGAGCAAGATCGCGGCCGAGCCGGGGCTGGCCCAGGCGCTCCAGCCCGACGGCAGCGTGCTCGAGGTCGACACCGGCACGCAGCCGCGCTGGGTCGGCAACGGCCGGGTCGTGCTCGACGGCAAGGGCAACCCGCTGCGCCGCTACGAGCCGTACTTCAGCGTCACGCCGGAGTACGAGGACGCCTCCGCGCTGGTCGAGCAGGGCCTCTCGCCGACGTTCTCCTACGATCCGCTGGGCCGCCTCGTGCGCACCGAGTACCCCGACGGCACGGTCGACAAGATGCTCTACGGCACCTGGGCGCAGCGCGCGTGGGACCCCAACGACGCGGTGCTCGAGAGCGCGTGGTACGCCGAGCGCGGCAGTCCCGCGCCGGACGCGCCCGAGCCGGCCGACCCGCAGGTCCGAGCCGCGTGGCTGGCCGCCGCGCACGCGAACACGCCCGGCGCAGTCCACTTCGACGCGCTCGGGCGGGCGGTGTACGCCGTGGCCGACAACGGCCCGGCGGGGCAGCTCGCGGTGCGCATCGACAGCGACGGCCCCGGGACGGTCAGCGCCGTGTACGACCCGCTCGGCCGGGTCGCGTCGCAGGCGCGCACGAACGCGGGCGGCGCGGTCGTCGCCTCGGCCTCGCTGGAGCGGCCGGCGCGGCTGGTGCTGCCCGACGCGAGCGGCAAGCCGGTGCGCATCTGGGACGGCGACGCGCGCGCGTTCCGCTGCACGTACGACGCGCTGCGCCGCCCGCTCGCGCTCTACGCGGCGAGCGAGGAGGGCGAGACGGCGCTCAGCGTGACGGTCTACGGCGACGGCGCCGCGGACGCGGCGGCGCGCAACCTGGGCGGGCGCCCGCACCTGCTGTTCGACCCGGCCGGCCTGGTGGCGTTCGGCGAGTACGACCTGGGCGGCAACGCGGTCGCGGTGACGCGCCGCTACGCCGCCGCGTACGCCGCGCAGCCCGACTGGAGCGCGGTCGCGGCGGCGCCCGATCCGGCCGCCGCGCTGGCGGCGGCCGAGCCGCTGCTCGAGCGCGAGGAGTGGTCGGCGAGCAGCGCCTTCGACGCGCTGGGCCGGGCCACGGCGAGCGTCTTGGCCGACGGGACCGCGTTCGCGCCCGCGTACGACGCCGGCAGCCATCTGGCGCACTTGAGCGTCGCGCTGGCCGGCGGCGCCCCGGTCGCGTACGTGACCGGGCAGACGCACGACGCGCGCGGGCGCCGCCTCACGACCGACTACGGCAACGGCACGCAGGCGGGCGCGAGCTACGACGAGCGCTCGTCGCGGCTCACCGGGCTGCGCCTGGTCCGCGTCCCCGACCGGGCGGTGCTGCAGGACCTGCGCTACGTCTACGACCCCAGCGGCAACGTGGTCTCGGCCGCCGACGCCGCGCAGCAGACGCTGTTCTTCAAGAACGCGGTCGTCGCGGCGAGCTGGAGCTACGCCTACGACGCGCTCTACCAGCTGCGCACGGCGAGCGGGCGCGAGCGCGCGGGCGGGCGGGCCGACGCGCAGCGCGACTGGTCCGATCCGCCGCCCGACCCGGTGCCGCACGACAACGACGCGGCCGCGGTGCGGGTCTACACGCAGGGCTACGACTACGACGCGGCCGGCAACCTGACGCGCCTGCGCCACGCCGCCGCAGGCGGCTCGTGGACGCGCCGCTACGCCTACGAGAGCGCGACCAACCGGCTGAGCGCGACCAGCCTGCCGGGCGACGCCGACGGCGCGTTCGGCGCGGCCTACGCGCACGACGCGTTCGGCAACATGACCCGCATGCCGCACCTGGCCCAGCTCGACTGGAACGTCTGCGACCAGCTGCGGCGGGTCGACCTGGGCGGCGGCGGGACGGCCTACTACGTCTACGCCGCCGACGGCCGGCGCGTGCGCAAGGTGATCGAGCGCGCCGGCACGCGGATCGACCGGCTGCAGCTCGGCCTGCTCGAAGTCCACCGCGAGTACGCCGGCCGCGCGCTGACGCTCGAGCGGCGCACCGTGCACGTCACCGAGGGCGGGCACCGGGTGGCGCAGATCGACCTCAAGACGCTCGACGCGGGCGATCCGGCCGGCGTCGGCGTGCCGGCGGTGCGCTACTACGCGCAGGATCTGCTCGGCTCGGCCACGCTGGCGACCGACGAGCGCGGCGGGCTGGTCTCCTACGAGGAGTACCACCCGTTCGGAACGAGCGCGTACCGCTCGTCGCGCAACGACGCCGAGACCTCGCTCAAGCGCTACCGCTACCTCGACCGCGAGCGCGACGAGGAGACCGGGCTGCTGGTCTGCGGGGTGCGCTACTACGCGCCGTGGCTGGGACGCTGGACCAGCGCCGACCCGGGCGGCTTCGTCGACGGCCTCAACCTCTACCGCTACGCCAAGAACCGCCCCACCACGCTGGGCGACCCGGGCGGGTTCGCGCCGCGCCGGGGCACCGGGGAGGTGAACCCGCAGGGCGCGACCGCCGAGGTGGCCTGGATCGTGCCGCCCACCGTCACCACCGAGCAGGGCTTCCGCTCGTGGGCGCACCGGGCGGGGATCCGCTACACCGGCACGCCGGCGTACGATCGCTCGACCCACGTCTGG
>JASLGJ010000579.1 GCA_030150085.1 Candidatus Elarobacter sp.
GGCGGGCGAAGCCGCCCCGGGCGGGAGCGCCGCGCCCGCGCCGAAGGCATCCTAGCGAGCGGTAGGACCTAGGTCCCGGCGGGTACGGGCCTGACGTGCGCACTCGCTCGTCTCTCGCCGCCGTCCTCGTCCTCGCCCTGACCGCTTGCGGCGGGGGCGGAGGAGGCGGCGGAGCCGCTTCCGGCCCGGTCCCCACGCCCGTCCCGCCCGCCGCGCGCGCCGTCGCCTCCGGCACGGTGATCGACGCCGCCGACGGCGGCCCGCTGCCCGGCACGCTGGTCGCGCTCGAACCGTACGTCGTCGGCGCGAGCCCGGTGACGTCCACCACCGCCGCGGCCGACGGCAGCTTCGTCACCCCGCCGGTCGCCGCGGGGCGCTACCTGCTCGTGGTCGGGGCCGACAACCCGACCGACGCGCGCTCGTCGTTCCACCTGACCGTCACGCTGGCGGCGGGCACCAACGCGCTCAGCGCGCCGACCCCGCTCGCGGCCCGCGACGTCACCTACACGGCGGCCCAGCAGTCGGGCGCGTTCCGGCTGGCCGCGCTGAGCGCCGACGAGTCGGCCTGCCTGGCCGGCGCGAACGCCGGGCGCCGCCAGCTCGGCCTGCGGCCGCTGGTCTCCGACGAGCTGCTGCTCGAGGACGCGCGCGCGGTGCTGCAGGAAGAGGCCGCGCAGAGCACCGACACGCCGGCGCCGCTGTTCGCCGACCCGCCCGCCGCGCAGTACGTCTTCAGCGGCCTGAACGCCGCGATGCACACCGAGCAAGACTTCCAGCAGTGCGCGGTCTGGACCGGACCGGCCTACTCCTACGACCCCAACCAGCCGCCGTACCCGCAGGCGTCGAATGCGGCCGAGATCTGGTACGGCGCGGCGTTCGCGCCCGCGCGCGCGGGCGATCCGCACGCCAGCTACGGCGCGCAGCTCTGGTTACCCGACCCCCGCTCGTAGCGCGTTCGAGCGGGTACGATGCGGCCATGAAGCAGCAGGACGCCATCGCCCTCCTCAAAGCCGACCACAAGACCGTCAAAGCCCTGTTCAAGGAATCCGAAGAACTCTCCGACCGCGCGAAGGTGCAGTTGAAGCGTCTCGGCGACCAGATCTGCCAGGAGCTCACGGTCCATACCCAGATCGAGGAGCAGATCCTCTACCCGCGCACCAAAGAGCGCGCCGGCAAGAAGAAGGACAAGGAAGAGTCCGACCTGGTGCTCGAGTCGTACGAGGAGCACAACCTCGCCAAGCACGTCATCGCCGACCTGCGCGACATCGACGGCAGCGACGAGAGCTACAAGCCCAAGCTCAAGGTCCTCTCCGAACTGATCGACTCGCACGTCAAGGAAGAGGAAAAAGAGATGTTCCCCGGACTGCGCGAGCTGTTCGACGAGGAAGAATTGGTACAGATGGGCCAGGAGATGCTCGAGCTCAAGACGCGCTTGCAGCAAACTCCGGCGTAGACGCTCGACTGCCCTTCAGGCGAGGGGGTTTCCCCTTTTATGCCCTGGGGGTATCGGTTCTTGCGGATGCGAGTACTCGGTATCAACGCCGTGTTTCACGATCCGGCCGTGGCCCTAGTGGTCGACGGCCGGACCGTTGCCGCGGCTGAGGAAGAACGGTTCACGCGGCGCAAGCACGGTAAGCCGTGCGTGCCGTTCTCGACCTGGGAACTGCCGGAGCAGTCGGCGCGCTGGGCGCTCCGGTACGCCGACGTACGGCCGGATCAATTGGACGCGATCGCGTACTCGTACGATCCCGAGCTCGCGCCGCCCGACGGCCCCGAGCTGCACGACAACGAGTACGAAGCGCTGCGCACCTACTTCGTGCGCAAGGCGCCCGGTTTCATGGCGGCACTGCTGCCTGGGCTGGACCGCGCGAAAGTGCGCTACGTTCCGCACCACGTCGCGCACGCCGCGTCGGCCTACCTGGCGGGCCCCTACCGCGACTGCGCGGTGATGGTGATGGACGGACGCGGCGAGCAGACGTCCTATTTATGCGGGGTGGTCCGCGACGGCGAGCTGGAGGTGCTGCGCCGGGTCGCGATCCCGCACTCGCTCGGCCTGCGCTACGAGGAGCTGACCGTGCACGTCGGCTTCCTGCGCTCGTCGGACGAGTACAAGGTGATGGCGCTGGCGTCGTACGGCAAGCCGCGCTGGCTGGCCGAGCTGCGCGCGGCGATGCACCACGACGGCGACGGCGGGTTCGTCGCGCTGCCGGTGGATTTCAGCCGCTTCGTGCCAGCCCGGGCCGAGGGCGAGCCGTTCGCCGACGGCCACGCCGACCTGGCGGCCAGCCTGCAAGCGGCCTTGCAGGAAACGATGCTGGAGTGCGCTCGCTGGCTGCACGCGCGCAGCGGCATGAAGGCGCTCGTCATGGCGGGCGGCGTGGCGCTCAACGTCGTCGCCAACTCCTACCTCGCCGAGCGGGGGCCGTTCGAGCACGTCTGGGTGCAGCCCGCCGCGGGCGACGCCGGGACGGCGCTGGGCGCGGCGCTCTACGTCGCCCGGGCGATGGGCGACGAGGTGCGGCCGATGGGCAGCGCGGCGCTCGGGCGGGGCTGGAGCGAGGCCGAGATCAAAGCGTTCCTCGACACCGCGAACGTCCGCTACACCCGCCCGCGCGACATTGCCGACGCGGTGGCCGAGGTGATCGCGCGGGACGGCATCGTGGCCTGGTTCCAAGGGCGCAGCGAGTACGGCCCGCGCGCGCTGGGGCACCGCTCGCTGCTGGCCAACCCGCGCCACGCCGACACGCTGCGGCGCCTGAACGACGTCAAGGGCCGCGAGCAGTTCCGCCCGGTCGCGCCGATGACGCTGCTGGAGCGCGCGCCGGAGATCTTCCGCGGTCCGTTCCCCTCGCCGTACATGCTGTTCGTGCACACCGTCGCGCCGGAGTACGCCGACCGGCTGCAGGCGGTGATCCACGTCGACGGCACGGCCCGGGTGCAGACCGTCGACCGCGCCGAGGAACCGCTGGTCGCCGCCATGCTCGACGCGGTCGGGCGCCGCACCGGCCTGCCGGTGGTGGTCAACACCTCGCTCAACACCGCCGGCCGCCCGATGGTCGACGACCCGCGCGACGCGCTGGAGTGCTTCGGCTCCGCGCCCGTCGACGCGCTCGCGATCGGGCCGTTCCTGCTCGAGCGCGAGAACTTCGCGCGCGGCGCGGCCGGCGTTTCCGCCGTGGCCTGACGACCGTGACCGATCTCGTCGTTCCGACCATCGGCCGCCCCTCGCTGCGCGCGCTGCTCGACTCGCTCGCCCGTTCCCGCGGGCCGCGGCCGGAGCGCCTCATCCTGGTCGACGACCGCCGCGAGCGCGCCGTGCCGCTGGACCTGGCCGGGCTCGACCCCGACCTGGCCGCGCGCGTCACCGTGCTGCCCGGAAAGGCGGCCGGTCCCGCCGCGGCGCGCAACACCGGCTGGCGCGCCTCGCGCGCGGACTGGATCGCGTTCGTCGACGACGACGTGCTGCCGAGCGAGACGTGGCTGGCGGACCTGGAACGCGACCTGCGCGACGCGCCGGACGACGTCGCCGGCTCGCAGGGCCGGGTCCACGTTCCCTTGCCCGCCGAGCGCGAGCCGACCGACTGGGAGCGCAACGTCGCCGGCCTGGCCGGCGCACAGTGGATCACCGCGGACTGCGCGTACCGCCGGGCCGACCTGCTCGCGGTGGGCGGCTTCGACGAGCGCTTTCCGCGCGCGTACCGCGAGGACGCCGACCTGGCGCTGCGCATCGTCGCGCGCGGGCGGCGCATCGCGCGCGGCACGCGCCGCATCGCGCACCCGGTGCGCCCCGCTCACTGGGCGGTCTCGCTGCGGCTGCAGGCCGGCAACGCCGACGACGTGCTGATGGAC
>JASLGJ010000038.1 GCA_030150085.1 Candidatus Elarobacter sp.
CGCGGGCCGCCCGCCAGCGCGCGGGCCAGGCGCAGCGCCGCCTCGAGCACGTCGCCTTCGGCCACCTCGTCGACCAGCCCGATCTCCTCGGCCCGCGCGGCCCCGATGGGGTCGCCGCTCAGGATCAGCGCCAGCGCCGCCGCGACCCCGGCCAGGCGCGGCGCGCGCTGGGTGCCGCCCGCGCCGGGCAGCAGCCCGCGCTTGATCTCGGGGAAGGCCAGCTTGGCGCCGGGCGCGGCGACGCGCCGGTCGCAGCTCAGCGCCACTTCCAGCCCGCC
Source organism: Candidatus Elarobacter sp. (assembly GCA_030150085.1). Lineage (GTDB taxonomy): Bacteria > Vulcanimicrobiota > Vulcanimicrobiia > Vulcanimicrobiales > Vulcanimicrobiaceae > Vulcanimicrobium. The sequence goes on from JASLGJ010000038.1 coordinate 279, forward strand.
GCCCAGGCAGTTGCCCGCGATCGCCGCCACGACGGGCTTGGCCGAGGCGTCGAGCGCGTCGAGCAGGTCGCGGATCGTCGGCCCGGCCGGCGCGGCGCCGAAGCCGCGCATGTCGGCCCCGCCGCTGAAGGTGCCGTTCGCGCCGACCAGCACCAGGGCGCCGACCCGGGGGTCGTCCTGGGCCTGGGCGAGCGACGTCACCAGCGGCGCGATGGCCGCCGCTCCCAGCGCGTTGACCGGCGGGTTGTCGATCGTCAGAACGGCGACACCGTCACGAAGCGTCAGCGACACATTCCCCTCCCCTGGCGGGCTCGGCCCGCAGTGCTTGGACCGGCAGAACTAAAAATCTTCTTTTTCGGAGCGCTCCAGGCGCAGGGTGCGAACCCACAGGGTCGTGATCTGGTCGACCATCGCCGCGACCGGCGGGCGGGGCGAGGCCAGCACCCACTCGACCAGCAGGGCGTTCGAGGCCCCCGCCAGCGCCACGCTCAGCAGGCGAAAGTCGACCCCCGCGACCGGGCGGGCGTCCTCGACCCGGCGCGCCGCCTTGGCCGACTGGCGCACGAACGCCTCGCGCCGCTCGCGCCGGTGCCGCTCGTGCTCGGGGCTGATCCCGACCACTTCGAGCGCGTAGACGCGGGCTCGGCGCGGGTCGCTCGTCAGGTACTCGAAGTAGACCGCGTTGGCCGCGCGGACCCGCTCGCGCATGCTCGCCTCGGGCGCCTTGAGCACCCCGCGCACCCGCCCGAAGACCTCGTTCGCGATCTGGTCGTAGAGCGCGGTCAGGACCGCTTCGCGCGAGGGGAACTCGTCGTAGAAGTGGGCCGTCGTGACGCCCGCCCGGCTGCACAGCTGCGGGATCGTGGTCTTGTGGAAGCCCGCCGTGCCGAACAGCTCGAGCGCCGCGTTCATCAGGCGCAGGCGGCGCGCGGCGCGCCGCTCGGCGGCTGAGAGGCCGCCGTAACGGCGCTCCGACGACTGCTTGGGCACGACAGGAACCCCCGCACGGCTTGTCACAAAGAAGTTTTCTCCATTCACGGGGTACCGCGTTGCATCTTTTCTTCCAAGAGCTGATCAACGGCCTCGTCGTAGGCAGCCTCTACGCATTGGTGGCCCTGGGCCTCGCGCTGGTGTACGGAACGATGGGTATCCCGAACTTCGCGCACGGCCACCTCTACATGCTCGGAGCCTACGTCGCGTTCTTCGGCGTGACCGTCGCCCGCATCGGGTACTGGCCGGCGCTCCTGCTGGCCGTGGTCGTGCTGGCGGCGCTGGGAGCGGGGCTGGAGCGCGTCGTCTTCCGGCCCCTGCGCAACGCGCCCGAGGTGAACACGATCATCGCCGCGGTCGGGGTGCTGTTCTTCCTCCAGACCTTGGCCCAGGTCTGGTTCGGGGGCGACTTCCGGGTCCTGCCGACGCCCTACGACCACGTGGTCCGCCTGGGCGGCTTCGTCGCCACCCAGCAGCAGCTGATCGTCATCGCGGCCGCGGCGCTGCTGATGGTGCTGCTGTTCCTGTTCCTCAAGCGCACGCTGCTCGGCGCGACGGTCGAGGCGGTGGCGCAGAACCGCGCCGGCGCGGCGCTGGTCGGAATCGACACCGACCGCGTCTCGACGCTGGTGTTCGCGATCTCGTCCGGGCTGGCCGCGGCGGCCGCGACGCTGATCGCCTCGATCAGCCTGATCTCGCCCACGATGGGCTTCTCGGTGATCCTCAAGGCCTTCGCGGTGATCGTGCTGGGCGGGATGGGCAGCATCCCGGGCGCGATCGTGGGGGCCTTCATCCTGGCCTTCGCGGAGAGCTTCGGCGGCACGTACGTCTCGACCAGCTACCAGGACGTGATCGCGTTCGCGGTGCTGGCGATCATCCTCGCGGTCAAGCCCACCGGGCTGTTCGCGAAGGGCACCTGATGCGGCGCATCCTGTGGGCGGCGGCCGCGCTCGCCGCGCTGCTCCTGCCGCTGGCGCTGGGAAACTCGTTCTACCTGCACATCCTGGCCGGAGCGTACATCACCGCGATCGCGGTCTACGGGCTCAACGTCATCCTGGGCTGGACGGGGCTGCTCAACCTCGGCCACGCGGCGTTCTTCGGCGTCGGCGCGTACGGCGTGGCGCTGCTCGAGACGCGCCTGGGCTGGCCGTTCTGGCCCGCGCTGCTCGCCGGCTGCCTGGCCGCGATGCTGCTCGGGCTCGTGGTCGGGCTGATCGGGCTGCGCACGCGCGGCAACTACTTCGCGATCTTCACCGCCGCGATCGGGGTGATGATCGCGACCGTCTTCACCAACTGGCAGGACCTGACCGGGGGCAACATCGGGATCGTCAACATCGCCCCGCCCAGCATCGGGCCGTACGCGCTCGACGGCGACGTGGCGAAGTACTACCTGGTCGTGGCCGCGCTGGCGCTCGCGATCCTGATCTGCGCCCTGGTGCGGCACTCGCTGGTCGGGCGCACCTTCCTGGCCATCGCCGACAACGAGTCGCTGGCGCGCGCGAGCGGGATCGACGTGGCCCGCACCAAGCTGGTCGCGTTCGTGCTCTCGACCTTCCTGGCCGGCTTCGCGGGCGGGATCTTCGCCATGTACCAGGGCAACCTCGACCCCGGCTCGAGCGGGCTGGACATCACCTTCGAGCAGCTGCTGTACCTGGTGATCGGCGGGATCGGCACGCTGGCCGGGCCGCTGCTGGGCACGCTGGTGCTGGTGGCGGTCTCCGAGCTGCTGCAGGGCATCCAGCAGTACCGCTTCCTGATCTTCGGGCCGCTGCTGGTGCTGCTCGTGATCTTCTTCCCGCGCGGGATCGTGGGCGCGTTCGACCGCCTGGTCGCGCCGCGCTTGCGGCGCCGGCCGGTGGGACCGGTCGGCGACGCCGAGGCGGCGCTGCGCTGATGCTGCTCGAGGTGCGCGACGCCACCAAACGCTTCGGCGGCCTGGTCGCCGTCGACCGGGTCAGCTTCGGCGTGCCGGCCGGCCACATCAAGGCCATCATCGGTCCCAACGGGGCCGGCAAGTCCACCCTGTTCAACCTGATCTCGGGCTTCTACCCGGCGACGTCGGGCAGCCTGGCGTTCGACGGCGCCGACATCACGCGCGAGCCGATGCACGCCATCGCCCGGCGCGGGATCGCGCGGACCTTCCAGACCACCAGCCTGTTCGCGCACCAGACCGTGCTCGACAACGCCGTCGTGGGCTGGCGGATGCACACCCGCAGCAACGTGCTCGACGCGCTGCTGCGCACGCCGCGCAGCCGGCGCGAGGAGGCCGAGAGCCGCGAGCGGGCCATGGAAGCGCTGCGCTTCGCGGGAATCGCGCCGCTGGCCGCGCGCATCGCGGGCTCGATCCCGCAGGAGGCGCAAAAGCGCCTGGCGATCGCGATCGCGCTCACCGCCGACCCCAAGCTGGTGCTGCTCGACGAGCCGGTGGCCGGCGTCACCGCCGAGGAGACCGACGCGCACGCCGAGCTGATCCGCAGCATGGCCCGCAAGGGCCACACGATCTGCCTGGTCGAGCACAAGATGAACCTGGTGATGGGGCTGGCCGACTCGATCGTGGTGCTGCACCACGGGCGCAAGATCGCCGAGGGCACCCCAGCCGAAGTGCAGGCCGACCCAGCCGTGATCGAAGCGTACCTGGGAGCGCTGGCCCGTGCTTGAGGTGCGCGGCTTGCGGGTGCGCTACGGCAGCGCCGCGCCGGCGCTGGACGGCGTCGACCTGACCGTCGCGCCGGGCGAGTGCGTGACGCTGCTGGGCGCCAACGGCGCGGGCAAGACCTCGCTCTTCGGCGCGCTCAGCGGGCTGCTCCCGTCCGAGGGCGAGATCCGCTTCGGCGGGCGCGAGCTGCGCCGGCTGCGGGCCGACGCGATCGTCGCGCTGGGCATCGCGCAGTGCCCTGAAGGGCGCAAGCTCTTCCCCGACCTCTCGGTCGAGAAGAACCTGCGCCTGGGCGCCTACGTCGGGCGGCGCGACCGGCGCGGCACCGAGGAGACGCTGGAGCGCGTGTGCGCGCTGTTCCCCGACGTGCGCGACAAGCTGCGCGCGCCGGCCGGGGCGCTCAGCGGCGGCCAGCAGCAGATGGTCGCGATCGGGCGCGCGCTGATGGCGCGCCCCAAGCTGCTCCTGCTCGACGAGCCGTCGCTGGGCCTGGCCCCGCGCATGGTGGCCGCGATGCTCGACGCGATCGCGGCGATCAACCGGGCCGGCACGATGGTGCTGCTGGCCGAGCAGAACGCGTTCGCCGCGCTCTCGATCGCGCGGCGCGGCTACGTGCTGGCGAACGGCCGGATGGTGCTCGAAGGCTCGGCGAGCGCCTTGCAACAGAACGAGCTGGTCAAAAAGGCGTTCATCGGCGCCTGAACTACAGGAGGATCGCATGCTACGTACACTTCGAGCGGCAATCGCGGGCGCGCTGGTCGTCGGGATCGCGTCCACGCTCGGCGCGACCGCGCAGACGTCCGACACGATCACGATCGGCTACACCGGCCCGCTCAGCGGCGGCGCCGCGTCCTACGGCCTCGACGTCCAGCGCGGGCTGCAGATGGCGATCGACGAGCTCAACGCCGACGGCGGGGTGAAGGTCGGCGGCCAGAAGCGGACCTTCAAGCTGGTCTCGCTCGACGACCAGTACCGCCCGCCCAACAGCGTCAGCAACGCCAAGCAGCTCGTCCAGCGCAACGGCGCGGCGGTCGTGTTCTGCCCGCACTCGGGCGGCATCCTGGCGATCGAGGCCTTCAACGACAAGTCGCCCAAGTTCGTGCTGGGCGCCTACTCCAGCGAGCCGGCGATCCTCAAGCAGAACAACACCATGACGGTGATGATCCCGCCCGCCTACGACGCCTACTTCAAGCCCTACGCCGGGATCGAGATGAAGCGCTTCGGCAAGCGGCTGGGCCTGCTGGCCACCACGACCGCATACGGCAACGCCTGGACCAAGGGGTTCTCGGCCGAGTGGCAAGCCGAAGGCGGCACGGTGCTGGGGAACAACAGCGTCGACTACAACACGACGACCGACTTCGCGGGCGCGGTCAGCAAGACGCTGGCCGACAAGCCCGACGTGATCCTCGTCGGCGGCCCCTCGCAGCCGACCGGCCTGGTGATGAAGGCGGCCCGCGACCAGGGCTTCAAGGGCGGCTTCGCGATCATGGACCAGGCCAAGTACGACCAGATCTCGCAGGTGATTCCGGTCGCCGGCCAAGAGGGCTCGGTCGGCGTGGTGCCCTTCGCCGACTACCCCGGCAACGGCACGCGCGCGTTCCTCGACGCGTACACCAAGAAGTTCGGCACCTCGCGCGGGCCCAACACCGAGGTCTCGCTCAACTACGAGGCGATGCACGTGATCGGCGAGGCGATCTCGCTGGCCGGCAGCACCGACCCGGCGGCGGTCATGAGCAAGGTCTCTCAGGCCTCCAAGCAGATCCCCTCGAAGTACAGCCCGGCCACGATCCACAGCATCACCAAGGCCGGCCACATGGTGATCGACAACTACGGCGCCCAGGTGCTGCACGGCAAGTACGTGCGCTTCCCGGTGCCCTTCACGGAGTAAACCCACCGATGCGCGGCTCGATGATGGAGACCCCACTGCTGGTGAGCTCGATCATCGAGCACGCGGCGCGCTTCCACGGCGACGCCGAGATCGTCTCGCGCAGCGTGGAGGGCCCGCTCCACCGCACCACCTACCGCGCGGTGCGAAACCGCGCCGCCCAGCTCGCCAACGCGCTGCGCGCGCTGGGGGTGGAGAGCGGCGACCGCATCGGGACGCTGGCCTGGAACACCTGGCGCCACCTCGAGACGTACTACGGCGTGTCGGGGATCGGCGCGGTGTGCCACACCATCAACCCGCGCCTGCACGCCGATCAGATCGCGTACATCGTCAACCACGCGGACGACCGCTGGATCCTCACCGACCTGACCTTCGTGCCCCAGCTCGAAGCGCTCCAGGAGCGGCTGCCCGGCGTGCGCGGCTTCATCGTCCTGACCGACGAGGCGCACCTGCCGTCGACCGCGCTGCGGGGCGCGCTGTGCTACGAGACGCTGCTCGCCGCGCAGCCGGCCGCCATCGCCTGGCCGGCGTTCGCCGAGAACGACGCGGCGGCGATGTGCTACACCTCGGGCACGACCGGCGAGCCCAAGGGCGTGCTCTACTCGCACCGCTCGGTGGTGCTGCACGCCATGGCCGGGGTGATGGCCGAGGCCTCGCGGCGGCAGATCAGCAGCGCGTCGTTCCTGCCGATCGTGCCGATGTTCCACGTCAACGCTTGGGGCTACCCGTACTCCGCACCGATGATCGGCGCCAAGCTGGTGTTCGCGGGGCCGCTGAACGACCCGGAGAGCTTGTACGAGCTGCTCGAAGGCGAGCAGGTGCAGACCGCCGCGGCGGTGCCGGTGATCTGGCTGCGGCTGCTCGCATATTTGGAGGAGACGGGAAAGCCGCTGACCGCGCTGCGCGCGCTGCGGGTGGGCGGCTCGGCCGCGCCGGCCTCGATGATCGAGGCCTACGAGGCGCGCGGGGTCGAGGTGATCCACGGCTGGGGGATCACCCAGACCAGCCCGATCTGCACCACCGGCTCGGTCAAGGCGAAGCACCGCGACCCGGCGATCCGGCTGAAGTACCAGCGCCGCGCGGGCCGGATCGTGTACGGCGTGCAGGCCCGCATCGTGGCCGACGACGGCACCGTGCAGCCCGACGACGGCGCATCGGAGGGCGAGCTGCAGGTGCGCGGCCCGTGGGTCACCGGCGAGTACTACGCCAACCCGGAAGCGACGGCGGCGCAGTTCACCGAGGACGGGTGGTTCAAGACGGGCGACATCGCGACGCTCGACGGCGACGGCTACTTGACGATCCGCGACCGCAGCAAGGACCTGATCAAGTCGGGCGGGGAGTGGATCAGCTCGATCGACCTGGAGAACGCCGCGGTGGGGCATCCGGAGATCGTGGAAGCCGCCGCGATCGCCGTGCCGCACCCGACCTGGGCGGAACGGCCGCTGCTGGTAGTGGTGAAGACGCCGGGCAGCGCACTGGACCGCGACAGCGTGCTGGCCTACCTCAACGACAAGGTGGCGAGGTGGTGGTTGCCGGACGATGTGGTGTTCGTGGACGAGCTGCCCCACGCGGCGACGGGAAAAGTGTCGAAGCGAACGTTGCGCGAGCAGTTCGCGGGGGAAGCGGCTCGATAGAGAAAATGAGCGCCAGCCAGAGAAATGTTGGCGGTGGTCTGCCCGCATCTGCACGTTCTCATCCTCGATGGCCCGGCCGCACGCGATCTCTGGCTTTCCAGGCCTCAGGCGTCGCAGATCACCGGGGCGGCATCACTCCCCATCGCGTTTCGTGTCAATGATTTGCTGTACGTCAACGGCAATGATGAAGTTTGCTGCCGCCTCCTGCACCCACATCCAGTCGTCAGTGCCCACGACATCGCGGCTCATGGCCCCAGGACGTTGTTCCGAGAAATGATCGAGGCGCATCACGAACAACCGTAACTTCTCGGCCTGATTTTCGGTAAATCCGTACTTTTTCGCATGGCAGATAACACGACTTACGTCATACTCGTTAAATAGAGCAAGTAAATTTTCTTCGTACGAAGCCGCGATGCCTGGTTCCGAATTTTCAATCCACACCCGCTGCTGAAAACCTGAATCAGCAATTTGACGAGCAATATCTATGATGCCTGCTGCTATGGTTGCATACGCCTCTGGCGGCATCTCCGAGTCATCATCTTGAGCCATGCTATCCCTATTCACTGATTCTGCTGTGGTCGAGGCGCATTGATTTGTTTTATTTCTTCAGGCGATCGATAGTGATATTCGCTTAGAGGTATATGGCCCGCAAGATCCTT
>JASLGJ010000353.1 GCA_030150085.1 Candidatus Elarobacter sp.
CGGCAGCCGGCTGATCGTGCGGCGCGGCAGCCCGGGGCCGGTGCTGCGCGCGCTGGCCCGCGCGGCCGGGGCCGAGGCGGTCGGCTGGAGCTGCGGCTACGACGCCAAGAGCGTGCGCGCCGAGCGCGACCTGCAGTCGACCCTGGAGGAAGCCGGGCTGCGCGCGCGGCCCGTCCACGACGCCCTGGTGGTCCAGCCCGAGGACGCCGCCACCGTGCACCGCGGCGGCGACGGCTACCGCGCCTTCGTGCCCTACCAGGCCCGCTGGCGGACCCAGATCCCGGCCCCCGACGCCGGCTCGGCGAGCGCCTTCGCGCGGCTCGAGATCGCCAGCGAACCGCTCCCGGTGCCCGAGGAGTTCGGCGCGCCGGCCCCGCTCGAGGGCGAGGCCGGGGAAGCGGCCGCGCGGGCCAAGCTGGCGGCCTACCTGGCCGGGCCGGTGCTGCAGTACGGCATCGCCCGCAACGTCCCGGCCGCGGGCGGTACCTCGCACCTGTCGGCCGAGCTGTCGTTCGGCACGCTGGCCGCGCGCGAGGTCGTGCGGGCGGCCTGCGAGCGGGCGGCCGACCCGTTCCTGCTGGTCGAGGAGCGGACCTCGCTCAAGCTCTTCCTGCGCTCGCTCGCGCAGCGCGACTTCTTTCTCCAGCTCGCCTACTACAACGAGTCGCTCGAGGAGCAGCCGCTGCAGGCCAAGATGCGCGGCTTCGCCTTCGCCCGCAGCCACCCCGCGCTGGACGCCTGGCGCAGCGGCCGGACCGGCTTTCCGCTCGTCGACGCGGGCATCCGCGAGCTGCGCGCCACGGGCTGGATGCACCCCCGCGTGCGGGCCATCGCGGCCTCGTTCCTGTGCTTCGACCTGGGGGTGGACTGGCGGGTCGGGCGGGACGAGTGGGACACCTACCTGATCGAGGACGCCCCGGCCCTGGCGGTCGGCAACTGGCAGTGGATCGCCGGGGTCGGAGCCGACCTCGCGGCCTACCCGCGCATCTACAACCCGCTCAAGCAGGCCCGCCGCTTCGACCCCGCGGCGCAGTACGTGCGGCGCTGGATCCCCGAGCTGGCCGGCATCCCCGACGACGCGGTGCTCGACCCGGGGCAGGCGCCGCGCCGGCGCCAGCTCGACCTGCCGCTGTACGCCGACCGCGGCTACCCGGCCCCGGTGCTCGACCACGAGCGGGCCGCGCGGGCCTTCCTGGCCCGCTACGCGCGCGAGGTCCGCGCCCCGGCCTGAGGTCCCGCTCCGTGCGGCCGGACACCGAGGTCGGACCGCCCCGCGGCGCCGAAGCCTGGCGCATGAGCGAGCAGCAGCAGCCGGCGACCGGCAGTCACGACAGCGGGAACCCCGAGAACCTCCTGCGCTTCATGGTGACCAACTGGGCCACGCCGCCCGTGACCCCGGCCGCTCCGGTCGAGGGCAGCGAGAACTTCGCGGCCCGGCGCGCGAAGCTGCGCGCGGCCTTCCCCGGCCAGACGCTCATCGTCCCGACCGGCCACGAGAAGACCCGCGCCAACGACATGGTCTACCGCTTCCGGCCCGGCACGGACTTCTATTACCTGAGCGGCAACACCGAGCCCGACAACGTGCTGGTGCTGCACGGCGACGGCGCGACGCTCTACGTCGAGCCCAACCCGGGCAAGAGCGACCCGGTGTTCTTCACCGACCGCTTCAAGGGCGAGCTGTGGGTCGGCCCGCGCCTGGGCCTGGAGGGCACCGCGCAGCGCTACGGCCTGCCCGCCAAGCCGCTCTCGGCGCTGGTCGAGGACCTGACCGGCTTGTGCGCGAGCGGTCCCTGGCGGCTGCTGCAGGGCCTCGACCCGGCCCTGGACGCCAAGTTCGGCGCGGCCTTCCCCGGCCAGGCCAAGCGCGACGGCGAGTTCGCCGCGGCGCTGGCCGAGCAGCGCCTGCTCAAGGACGAGCTGGAGGTGCGCGAGATGCGGCGCGCCATCGCCTCGACCCACGCCGGGTTCGACGACGTGGTGAAGGGGCTGCCCGCGGCGCGCACCGAGCGCTACGTCGAGGGCGTGTTCGGCATGCGCGCGCGCATCGAGGGCAACGACGTCGGCTACAACACGATCGCGGCCAGCGGCCCCAACGCCTGCATCCTGCACTGGGTCCACAACGACCGTGCGATCAGCGAGGGCGAGCTGCTGCTGCTCGACGCCGGGGTGGAGACGACCAGCCTCTACACCGCCGACGTGACGCGCACGTTGCCGGTCGGCGGGCGCTTCTCGCCCGAGCAGCGCGAGATCTACGAGCTGGTCCTGGCCGCGCAGGACGCCGGCTTCGCGAAGTGCGCGCCGGGCAACGACTTCCTCGACCCCAACCGGGCCGCGATGGAGGTCCTCGCGCACGGCCTGGAGCGGCTGGGCATCCTGCCCAGCGCCAAAGAGGCGCTCGACGACCAGAACATGTTCTACAAGCGCTACTCGCTGCACAACGTCAGCCACATGCTGGGGCTGGACGTGCACGACTGCGCGCAGGCGCGGGCCGAGACGTACAAGTTCGGCAAGCTGCAGGCCGGGATGGTGCTGACCGTCGAGCCGGGCCTGTACTTCCAGCCCGACGATCTGACCGTGCCGGCGCGCTACCGCGGGATCGGGGTGCGCATCGAGGACGACGTGCTGATCACCCCCGACGGCTGCGAGAACCTCTCCGCCGCGATCCCGCGCACGGTCGAGGACGTCGAAGCCTGGGTCGGCTCCGCCGCCCGAGCGACTTCCAACCGCTGACGGTTCGGCGTTCCCGCGCGAAAGGGCGCCCCGCAGCCGCGCGGCGCCCTTTCGGTTACTGCGTCGCGCCCTGCTGGGGCAGGCGGGCGTCGATCCAGTCGCTGACCAGCGGCACGTCGACGTCCTCGCCTTGCCAGACCTTGAAGGCGTAGACCACGCTCATCACGACCCAGACCGGGATCAGGAAGGGCAGCATCAGGGTCCAGACCCCGAAGCCTAGGATCGGCGTCGCCGCCGCGGCGCCCAGGATCGCGGTCAGGCCGTACATCCCGAAGTTGAAGCCGAGCGCCTGCCAGGCCTGGCGCTTGACGAAGCGCGGTGCCTTGCCGTCGAGCAGCGCGAAGAGCGCCAGCGGCCAGAAGGGGTAGCTCAGCGCGACCAGGGCGCGCGTCTCGGGCCGCACGTTGGCGACCGCGGCGGCGCGCTGCACGGTCGGCGGCGGGGCGTAGTACTGCGGCTGGGGCTGGGGAGGCGGTTCGGGCGGGGGCGGCGCGTAGGTGCCGCGGCTGGGCCCGACCCCGCCGTGGATGGCCCGGTTGGCCTGCGCCGCGGCGTCGATGCGCGCGGCGAGGCGGCAGCTCGGGCAGTCGCCCTGCTCGGAGCGGCAGGTCGCGCAGAGCGGCTTGCGGCAGCCCGTGCACAGCGCGACGGACGGGACGGCGTGATGGAAGAAGCAGTCCATGATCGCTGAGGTGACCCTCGTGAGTCGGTGTTCGTGCCGAAGGTACTGTGCGGCCGCGGCGAAGGTTTCGCGGTGAACCCGACCTTCCGGCGGCTCCTGCGCGAGGCGCGCCCGTACTACCCGCGCTTGCTCGCCGGAACGCTGTTCGGCGTGATCGCGGGCGTCGCGCCGCTCACGCTGGCCCGGGTCGCGGGCTACCTGCGCTCCGACGTGCTGGTTCCCCAGCCGAGCTGGAACGTGCTGGGGCTGATCGTCTTCCTGATCGTCGTCTCGCAGATCGTCGGCAACGCCGCCGCCTACGGGCAGGGCTATTTGACCGCCTTCAGCGGGCAGCGCATGGTGGCCACCTTCCGGGCCCGCATGTTCGATCGCATCGCGCGCATGCCGCTGCGCGAGTTCGACCGCTGGCGCCCGGGCGAGCTGCAGTCGCGCATGTCGGCCGACCTGGGCCTGATGACCGACGCGATCTCGATCTCGCTCCCCCAGTTCGTGCAGACCACGGTCACCTTCATCGGCGCGCTGGTCTACATGATCTACCTCGACTGGTTCCTGGCCGTGGTGCTGTTCGTCGCCGCGCCGCTGATCGCGTGGATCGTGGGCAAGTTCAACGGGCTGATCGTGACCGGCACCAAGCGCGCCCAGGAGCGCATCGCCGACCTCTCCAGCAACCTCACCGAAGTGCTCGCCAACGAGCGCGTGGTGAAGGCGTTCCGGCGCGAGGACTTCGAGCGCGACCGCTTCGCGGCCGCCAACGAGCGCTACTTCGGCGCGTACATGAAGGTCACGCAGTTCAACCAGACCCAGGCTCCGGTGCTCTCGTTCGTCATCATGCTGGCGGTCTGCGCGGTGGTCGCGTTCACCGCGCGCGAGGTCTCGATCGGGCGCCTGACGCCCGCGCAGGCGTTCGAGTTCTGGACCGCGACCAGCTTGCTGATCAACCCCATGAACCGCTTCTCGATCTTCTTCGCCGACTTCGGGCGGGCGTTCGTGGGGGCGGGACGGGTGTTCGAGATCCTCGACCTGCCGGTCGAGCGCGACGACCCGCCGGGCGCGCTGCGCCTGCCCGACGTGCGGGGCGACATCCGCTTCGAGCACGTCACCTTCGCCTACGACGAGGCGCCGGTGCTGCGCGACTTCAGCGCCGAGATGCTGCACGGCGAGGTGGTGGCGCTGGTCGGCCCCTCGGGCGCGGGCAAGAGCACGATCGTCAATTTGGTGCCGCGCTTCTACGAGCCGCAGGCCGGGCGCATCACGCTCGACGGGGTCGACGTCGCCTACGTGCGGCTGGGCGACCTGCGCGACGCGATCGCCATCGTGCCGCAGGAGACGCAGCTCTTCAACGGCACGATCGCCGACAACATCCGCTACGGCCGGCTGACCGCCAAGGACGGCGAGATCGTCGCCGCGGCCAAGGAGGCCAACGCCGACGAGTTCGTCCAGAAGCTGCCCGAGAAGTACGACACGGTGGTGGGCGAGCGCGGCATCCGGCTCTCGGGCGGGCAGCGCCAGCGCATCGCGATCGCGCGCGCGATCCTGCGCGACCCGCGCATCCTGATCCTCGACGAGGCCACCAGCGCACTGGACTCCCACTCCGAGGCCCTGATCGAGGACGCCCTGGACCGCCTGCTCCCCGGCCGCACGACCCTCATCATCGCGCACCGCCTCTCGACCATCCGCCGGGCGACCAAGATCCTCTACATCGAGGGCGGGCGGGTGCGCGAGACCGGCACCCACGACTCGCTGCTCGCCGCCGGCGGGGCCTACGCCGACCTCCACGCGGCCCAGTTCGCCCGCTAGGCGCGCCCGGTCGCGCCCAGGGCTGGTCCCCGGGTTCGGCCCGGCCGGCTAAGGATCGGGCCGGGGCGGCCGATCACCGGTTGAGGATGAGCGGTATATCGTTCGGAGCCACGGTCGGCATGCTCAAGAACGCGATGGACGGCGCGGGCACGGCCCATGCCGTCATCGCGAACAACATCGCCAACGTCAACACGCCCAACTTCCGGCGCAGCGACGTGTCGTTCAAGGAGGCCCTGGCGGCCACCGAAGCGACCCCGGGCGACCCCGACGAGCTGGCCTTGGCGACCAGCTCGGACCGCCACATCCCGCTGGGCGGCCCGCAGGACGCGCAGCCGTTCGCGATCTCGACCACCGTCGACGACTCGCAGCAGATGCGGGTCGACGGCTCCAACGTCGACGTCGACCAAGAGATGGCCAAGCTCTCGCTCAACTCGGCCTACGCCCAGACCATGGGCCAGATGCTGCAGAACCAGTACACCCGGCTGCACAACGCCATCACGGAGCGCGCATAGCGATGATCTCGACGACCGGCTACCTGGTTGGCTCGCTGACGAGGCGTAGCCGAGGGATTTCGCCGTCCGTTCAGGAGGGCGAAATCTGATGGGCTTCTATACTTCGATCGAGGTCAGCGCGACCGGGCTGTCGGCCCAGCGCCTGACCATGGACACGATCGCCAACAACATCGCCAACGTGAACACCACGCGCACCGCCGAGGGCGGCCCGTTCAAGCGCCAGCTGGTGGTGTTCTCGCAGAAGAACGAGCCGGCCGCCGACGCCGCGGGCGCGACGGACGACGCGAACGACCCGGCCCGCTCGCGCGCCGGCGTCGACGTGGTCGGCATCGTCGCGGACCAAGGCCCCGACAAGCTCGTCTACGACCCGACCCACCCCGACGCCGACCCCCAGGGCTACGTCCACATGCCCAACATCGACGTGGTCAAGGAGATGGTCGACATGATGGCCGCCTCGCGCGCCTACGAGGCCAACGTCACCGCGATCCAGGAAGCGCGCGCCATGGGCACCGCCACGCTGGGGCTGCTCAAAGCCTGATGGACTACGGCAGCGTCGTCTCCAAGGTGCTCCCCGGCACGTTCGTGCCCGACATGGGCGCCGCGCTCAAGCTCGACGAGACGCCGGCGGTCGGCGACATCCCGGGCGGGATCGGCGCGCTCGAGGGCGCGTCGGGTGCCTCGTTCATGGACACGCTCAAGGCCGAGCTGGGCAGCGTCAACGACAAGCTCGTCACCTCCGACGGGCTCCAGCGCGACCTGGCCTCGGGCAAGACCAACGACCTGCAGAAGGTCGTGACGTCGGCAGAGGAGGCCAACCTGGCCCTCTCGTTCACCACCGCCATGCGCAGCAAGCTGCTCGAGGCGTACCAGGAGATCTCGCGCATGCAGGTCTGACGGCTTCAGGCGAGGCCGTCGTGCGAAAGGCGTCCCGCTCCGGCGGGGCGCCTTTTCGTTTCTCCAGCGTCTTGGGGTACGATGTCGCCTATGGGGGCGGAGGGGTTGCTCGGCGGTCGCTACCGGCTGGACCGGATCGCCGGGCACGGCGGCATGGCGACCGTCTTCGTGGCGTTCGACACCGTGCTCGAGCGCGAGGTCGCGATCAAGCTCCTCCAGCGCCGGCGCGACGAGGGCGGGGTGCTCCACGAGCGCTTCCGGCGTGAGGCCCTGGCGGCGGCCAAGATCGTCCACCCCAACGTGGTGACCGTGCACGACGTGGGCCGCAACGACGAGGGCCGGCCCTACATCGTGATGGACTTCGTCGACGGCCCCTCGCTGGCGGCGGTGATCGAGCGCGACGGTCCCCTGCCCTCCGAGCGGGTAGCGCTGATCGGGATCGGTCTGGCCCGCGCGCTGGCCGCCGCGCACGGCGCGGGGATCGTCCACCGCGACGTGAAGCCGCAGAACGTCCTGCTCGACGAGCAGGGCATCCCGCACCTGACCGACTTCGGCTTGGCCCGCGCCTACGACCGCAGTGACCTCGACCTGACCGCGCCGGGCGGGCTGCTCGGCTCGGCCCACTACGTCGCGCCCGAGCAGGCCCGCAGCGGCGAGGCCTCGCCGCGCTCGGACCTCTACGCGCTGGGCGCCACGCTCTACCACGCCGCAGCGGGCGAGCCGCCCTTCGCCGGGCAGGGCGCGATCGACATCACCCTGCGCCGCTTCGAGGAAGACCCGCCCGAGCTGCGCGAGCGGGTGCC
>JASLGJ010000427.1 GCA_030150085.1 Candidatus Elarobacter sp.
GAGAAGCCCACCCCGCGCCCGACCCCCGAACCGACCGAGCGCCCCACGCCGCGCCCGACCGCCGAGCCGACGCTCAAGCCGGTCCTCACCCCGCGCCCGGCCACGCCCACTCCGCGCGCGACGCCGGTGAGCGCGGTCGGCGCGGCGCAGAACACGGTCCGGCGCTATCTGGCCGACCTGATCGCGGGCAACGAGAGCGCCGCGTACGCGGAGCTGGGCAAGGCGCCCGGCGACCCGGGCGCGCAGCTCAGCGAAGAGGCGTTCATCGACCGCAGCGCGCGCATCACCGGCATCCGCACGACCGGAACCGACGCCACCGGCACGACGATCGGGGTCGACATCGTCTCCTCGCGCGGCACGTACTACGCGACCTACCACGTCACCAACGGCCCCGGCGGGCCGGTCATCGACCAGCACGACTACATCAAGGTTTAGCGCGAAGGAGATCCGGTGGACACGTCGGCGCACATCGAAGGCTTGCTCTCGACCGGCGAGGTGATCCCCGCTCCGCCCGGCGCGGCGGACTGGTTCCCGCTTCCCGACCAGGATGCGTTCGCCGCCGCGGCGCTGCGCGACCCCGAGCGCTTCTGGCGCGAGCGCGCGGGCCGGATCGCCTGGGAGCGCGCGCCCCAGACGGTGTTCGCGGGCGCGCTCGACGACCAGCACTGGTTCCCCGACGGGCGGCTCAACGCGACCGTGTCGTGCCTGGACCGCCACGCCCGCAGCCATCCCGGCGCGGTCGCCTACGACTACGTCTGCGAGGACGGCACCGAGCGCGCGATCACCTACGCCGACCTGCTGGCGCGGGTGAACCAGCTCGCCAACGCGCTGCGCGCGGACGGCGTGCGGGCGGGCGACCGGGTCTGCATCTACATGCCGCTGACGATCGAGGGCATCGTCGCGATGCTGGCCTGCGCGCGCATCGGCGCGATCCACTCGGTGGTGTACGCGGGCCTCGGCGCGACCGCGCTGCGCGACCGCATCGTCGACGCCGGCGCGCAGGTGCTGATCGTCGGCGACGTGACGTACCGCAAGGGGCGCCCGTTCGACCTCAAGCGCATCGTCGACGCCGCGGTGGCGGAGCTGCCGCAGGTGCGCCGGATCGTGGTGCACCGCCGCGAGGCGAGCCAGCCCAGCGACCCGCGCGAGGCCGACTTCGAGGTCTACTGCGACGCCCAGCCGGCGGAGTGCGAGCCCGAGATCGTCGCCAGCGAGCACCCGCTGTTCATCCTCTACACCAGCGGCACGACCGGCAAGCCCAAGGGCGTGGTGATGACCCACGGCGGCTACCTGGTCGGCTGCGCCGCGATGCTGGCCGAGACGACCGGGATCACGCCCGCCGACGCGTACTGGTGCACCAGCGACATCGGCTGGATCGTCGGCCACACCATGATGGTCTACGGCGCGCTGGCCAACCGCTACCGCTGCATCCTGCGCGAGGGCGCGCCCGATTTCCCCGCCTCCGACGCGGTGTACGCGACGCTCGCGCGCT
This sequence comes from Candidatus Elarobacter sp., assembly GCA_030150085.1. Taxonomy (GTDB): domain Bacteria; phylum Vulcanimicrobiota; class Vulcanimicrobiia; order Vulcanimicrobiales; family Vulcanimicrobiaceae; genus Vulcanimicrobium. The sequence goes on from JASLGJ010000427.1 coordinate 1,493, forward strand.
TCAAGGTGACCAAGCTGTACACGGCGCCGACGCTGGCGCGCATGCTGATGCGGCTCGGGCCGGAGCTGGCGGCCAAGCACGACCTGTCGTCGCTGCAGGGGATCTGGTGCGCGGGCGAGCCGCTCAACCCCGAGGCTTGGCACTTCCTGTTCGACACGATCGGCAAGGGGCGGGTCGCCGTCGACAACCAGTGGTGGCAGACGGAGCTGGCCGCGCCCAGCGTGGGCTACTTCCCGCGCGAGACGGTCCGTCCCGACCGCAGCGGCAAGGCGCTGGGCCCGCTGAAGTTCTCGATCCGCGACGGCGCGGGCAACCCTGTCCCGCGCGGCGCGGGCGGCCTGCTGGTGCTCGAGAACCCGCTGCCCTACATGTTCGCCACGATCTGGAACGACGCCGACCGCTACCGCCAGTACTTCCGCTGGGGCACCTACGTCGCGGGCGACGTGGCGACCGAGGACGAGCAGGGGTACCTCGCGATCCTGGGCCGGGCCGACGACGTGCTCAACGTCGCCGGCCACCGCATCGCGACCGCCGACGTCGAGAGCGCGCTGGTCTCGCACCCGGCCTGCGGCGAAGCGGGCGTGTGCGGCGTCCCCGACGCGATCAAGGGCGAAGGGATCGTGGCCTACGTGGTGCTGCGCGCCGGCTACGAGCAGTCCGACGCGCTTGCGGCGGCACTCGTCACCCATGTGCGCGAGGAGCTCGGCCCGATCGCGACCCCGTCCGCGATCCGCTTCACCGCGAAATTACCGAAGACGCGCAGCGGCAAGATCATGCGCCGCTTGCTCAAGGCCCAGGAAACCGGCCAGGACCTGGGCGACACGACGACGCTGGAAGAGTAGGCCCTGTTACCGTGTAGTAACCGCGGTTCGATAGGCTCCAATCACTCGACGTGAGGTCGAGTGATTGGAGGTCCCTTTCAGATGCGATATCCTCTCGTTGTCGCGGCGGGTGTCGTCGTGCTCTGCGGTGCACCCGCGGTGGTTCAGGCAAACTCCGTACCGGATTGTTCGTCCAACCCATTGCAGGTTTCGCTTTCAAACTCGGCGCAGCACGGGCCGACCGTCCATCTGGCCGTTGGCGATTCGCAGTCGATCGTCATCACCGGCACACCATATGCGACGCCGGCGCCGAGCCCCTCGCCGTTGCTGGTGCGCACCCTTCCGACAGCGTCGTCCGTCTTGGGCGAGCCAGTGCCTGGAGGTGCGACCGTGATCGTGCAACTGCCCATCGCGCGAGGCGCGAGTCCGCCTCCGGTCACCGCTCCGCTTCCGCAGACGGCTGCGATCCTGGATCCTCGCACTGCGACGATTCCGACCGCTGTTCCGACCACTGCGCCGGGTCCGGGCGGCCTCGTCGTTCCCAGCACCGCCTACACCGTCAAGGGGACGGCTCAGGGCAATACGGAGCTGTACGTAACGGAGGGAGTGCAGGGTACTCGGGAATTCCGGTGTACCGTCGTCGGCTTGGCAGTGCGTTCGAAGGAACGGTTCGTCCTAACGACCGGCTTCGGCATGAGTTATATCCCGAAGAATACGTTCACGACCGTAACCGTACCGGTTCCCGACGCGCCTTCACTCCCGACACCGACCCCGCCGCCTGGCGTGTACGTCTACAAAACCGAATCTTCGTCGACCCAGACGTCGCTGCCGATCCTAGGCAACTACCGACTCAATGACGCGCCGAATGTGGATCTGTATGCCAGTTTCGGCTATTTCACCAACGGAGATGCGAACGGCCCCGTGTTCGGTGTGTCGGCCGGGAGCGGACAATTCCTGTTCACGGTGGGGTCGCATAGCAGTTTGTTCACCGACTACAGCCCGTACGTGAACCAAACCAACCACCGCGTGGAGTTCAACGGTGCTGCTACGTTCGCTGCCTTGCCGACGACCGTATCGACCCGCAGGCGGCAGATCTTCTTTGCCGTCACCGTCCCGCCGTCGCTGATCACAGGACTCCTTTCCGGAGGCTCGCACGGTGCTTCGAGCGACAAGCAATGAAACCGGGTCACGCGCGGGCGCGGAGCTGCTAGGTGGCTGGGATTTCCAGTAGTTCACTGCCGACCGTCGTCGGCTCGGGGATCGGCAGGCCGCTCTTCCTCAATCCCGTCGAGCCGGATCGCGATCCCGGCCGCCACTCGCGCGCGCTTCGTCCAGCGTGTCGCCCATCCCGGTGGCGCCGGGAAGGCCCGGCGCGTAACCCCAGATTCCACCGTCCGCGGCTCGTTCGTAGATGGTCAGGTATTCATCGCAGCCTGCCTGTTCCAGAATCGCCGTCACGAGCGGCCCGGGCACGTCGCGGCCGCGGCCGTGACGCGCGATGACCACCGTACCGTACTTGGTCGCGTGCTTGTGGACGTTGTGGCTTCCGCGCGCGCGGGCCAGTTTCCATCCGTCTCGTTCGATCAGTGCACCAGTTGCCGCTGCGTCACTTGCTCACGGTGCCACGGGCGAACGAACCGGCTGTGACCGAGACGTTGCCGAACGACGGCGCTGCGTTCGATCCGGTTCGATCCCGACGCGATGAGCCGAACAGAGTTTGGTCTTGAGTAGACGCTACGTCGATACTGCGCCTGGTTCGGTGGCTAGGGGCGCTCGGAGCGGGTGGTGGCTCCGAGCGGTCCCTCGGCTTTCAAGCCGCAGGAAACATGCTTGCATTCCTCGGGCTCGAACTGGGAAACCCGTGACACACCTTACCGGCCGCA
>JASLGJ010000491.1 GCA_030150085.1 Candidatus Elarobacter sp.
CTTGAGGTGCTCGACCAGCGTGCCGACGTGGCCGTGCACGATCGCCTTGGGCAGCCCGGTCGTGCCCGAGGAGAACAGCACCCACAGCGGGTGGTCCCAGGCGACGCGCTCGTAGGCGAACTCCTCGCGCCCGACCGGCGGACCGGCGAGCAACGTGCCCCATCCGTGCCAGGCGGGGGCGCCTGCGCCGGACGGCGGCGGAGCGGCGGGGTTCAGGTACGGCAGCCACACGACGTGCGCGACGGTCGGCAGCGCGGCCAGGATCGCGCGCACCTCGCCGGTGCGGTCGAAGTCGCGCCCGCCGAAGCGGTAGCCGTCGGCGGCGAACAGCACCGTCGGCTCGATCTGCGCGAAGCGGTCGATCACCGTGCGCGCGCCGAACTCCGGCGCCGCCGACGACCACACCGCGCCGATCGCGGTGGTCGCGATCATGGCGATCACCGTCTCGGGAATGTTCGGCATGTACGCCGCGACGCGCTCGCCCGGCCGCACGCCCAGCGCGCGCAGCCGCGTCGCCAGCACGCGCACCGCGGCACCCAGTTCGTGCCAGGTCATCTCGGCCAGCGGGCGCAGCTCGGAGGAGTGGACCAGCGCTGCCTCGCCGGCCGCTGCGACGCGCTCGTGGCGCAGCAGGTGCTCGGCGTAGTTCACCCGCGAGCCCGGGAACCACGCCGCGCCGGGCATGACGCGCGCGCTCAGCACGCGCTCGTACGGCTGCGCGGAGTCGATCTCGTAGAAGTCCCAGACCGCGCTCCAGAAGCCCTCGAGGTCGCTCACCGACCACTGCCACAGCTCCTCGTAGGAGCCCAAGCGCAGCCCGCGCTCGGCGGCCAGGCGGCGCATGAAGCGCGCCACCTGCGAGGCCTCGGCCTTCACGGGGTCGGGAGTCCAGAGCAGTTCGCCCTCGGTCATCGCCCGGCGTTGCGGCGTCGCTGCGGCGCGTCCCTGCGCGGGGCGCGCGCCGCGGCGAGGCGGCGCAGGTAGACCTCGTCGCGCTCGAACAGGCGCTGGGGCTCGAGGCGGTGCAGCTGCAGCGCCAAGCCCAGGCGGCGCGCCGCGCTCCAGTCGCCGCGCTCGACGCGCTCGCGGAACTCGGCCAGCATCTCGGGATCGTGCGCGAGCGGGTTCATCGGCTCACCTCCTCGCTTCGTTCGTACCCCGCTGCGCCAACCGCGCGGCACCCCAATTCCGAGGATGCGGGCCTCACCGCGAGAGCGCGGACGCCGTCCTACGGCGCGGGATCGCTCGCCAGACGGCCGTAGAGCAGGCCGTCGCAGAGCGTTCCGTCGCGCTGCACGTAGCCGTCGCGGAGCCGCCCTTCGAGCCGAAACCCGGCCTTTTCCAGCACCCGCGCGGAAGCCGCGTTGGGCGCGAAGACGGTCGCCTCCAGCCGCCGGAGAGCGCGCGCTTCGCCGAGCGCGTAGTCGGCCAGCAGCCGCGCCGCGTCGCTGGCGATGCCGCGCCCCCAGAAGCGCCGGCCGAGCCAGTACCCGAACTCCGCGCAGCCGCTCTTCTCGCCGCCGTGCGGCATGACGCCGATCGAGCCCGCGAACTCGCCGCCCACTTCGATGACGTAGTGCGCGGGCGGATCGCCGCGCAGCGCGGCGCAGACCCAGCCGGTCGCGTTGACGCGCGTGTAGGGCTGCGGAAACCCGGCCGGCATCCAGCGCGACACGAGCGGGTCGTCCGCGCTCGCGCGCAGCGCCTCCACGTCGGTCAGCCGGTACGGCCGCAACCGGCACAGCGTGCCGAGGATGGCGATCGAGGGGTCCAAGTGCAGCGCCTTCGGCGGTCGCGCGCGGTGGAACCTTTCCGCCCGGATCGCTACGGCGCGGCGCGGGCGAGGGCGGCGTGCAGGTCCTCGGCGGCCAGGCCGTGGTGCGCGTAGCCGGCCAGGATGCGGGCCAGGTAGTCCGGCCGGGGCGGGCGCGGGTCGCGCGCGCGGCGCGGCGGCGTCATCACGTAGGTGAAGCCGCGCAGCTCCGTGCCGTCGGGCAGGGCCGCGGCGAGCGGAATCTTGAGGTAGCTCGGCACGGGGTGGAGGTGCGCGCCTTCGTGGCGGTCGAGCGCGCGCTCGTCGTGCGGGTCGAGCCGCCAGGCCACCGCGCGGACGGTGCTCGCGGGGTCGGGCTCGAGGTCGAGCGCGCCGTAGAACTCCAGCCGGTAGCCGGCCAGGCGCACCAGGCCCAGCTTCTCGGCGCGCGGGCAGCGGGCGCGCATCTGCGCGGCGTTGCTGTTGCTGCCGTACGCGAACGTCACGCCGTAGAGTGTCGGGTGCGCGGGCGTCCCGCAGGTTCTCTCGAGCGAGAGATCGCGCGCGGACGCCGCACGCACCGTCACCAGGGCATCGCTTTCCAGGGCATCAGGTTCCAGGGCATCATCGTCCAGGGCATCAGAGGGATTCGACTCGCGCTGCAGCGGTAGGCTCAGGCCGCCGGTGGGGCGGCTGGGATCGCTGGAGCGAGCAATGGCACGTGCGAGGCCACCGTTGGCGCCGCGAGCGCCACTGGGGCCGCCGAGGCCGCCAGGGTTGGCGCAAGCGCCGCTGGCGCCGCTGGCATGCCGGCGAGTGGAACCGCATCCGGTGGAACACCGGACTGTGGTACGCCCGCCAGCGCCGTTGGAGCCGGTGGCACGCTCGCTGACGCGGCTGGGGCCGCTGGTACGGCTGGGGCCGCTGGTACGGCTGGTACCGGTGGCATTCCCAGCGTCGTCAGCGCGCTTTCGCTCAGCAGTGGAGCCGCCGTTGCCAGTTGCTCGGCCGCTGGAGCGAGAAACGTGTGAACCGCTGGCACCGAGGCCAGGACTTCACGCGAGATTTCCATGTCTTCATCACCTCCTTTCGTCATGAATTGACGAGCAGCGAATAAAGACGGAGATGGCGCACCTGACGGGATTCGAACCCGCACTCTCCAGTTCCCAAAACTGGTGCTTTCGGGGACGTACTGGGATCCGCTCCCTCGTCGAGCCTTGCGCGCCGATGGTGATGCCCTGGAAAGCCATCGAATCGGTCGGCAGGGGTTGAGAGGTTCACGTTTGGTCCCGTTTACCGGTTAAGCTACAGGTGCACGCAGGGGTGGTCGTCCGCGCTCGCGGTCATCGGGTGCGCGCGGTCGTTCGCGGTGCGCGAACGCCGCGGCACCGTCACCAGGGCATCACGTTCCAGGGCATCAGTTTCCAGGGCTTCAGGTTCCAGGACATCATGGGTCTCACCATTCTTTCTGAATGCGAGGGGGCGAACTACACCGCTGGAGCTGGTGCGCCGACTGGAGCAGCAGCTGGAGCGACGAGACGCAGCGTTGGAGCGCCGGGTGGAATCGTTGGAGCACCCGGTGGAACCGCCGCCAGCGTTGGAGCCCGTGGAATCGCCGCGATGCGCAGCGCTGGAGCTGGAGCTGGAGCGTTGCGTGGGATCGCCGAGATCCGCAGCGCTGGAGCGCCACCGGTTGGAGCCGGTGGAACCGACAGCACGACGGCCGCGCGCGCGGTCAGCACCGCGTTGAGCACTTCGTGAGCCAGAATCATTGTGAGATCACCTCCTTTCGGCTTGGAATCGAGCCCTTCTCGGTGAAGAGAGTGGCGCACCTGACGGGATTCGAACCCGCACTCTCCAGTTCCCAAAACTGGTGCTTTCGGGGACGTACTCGGTTCCGCTCCGCCAAGCCGGTGCTCGCGTCGATAGTGATGCCCTGGAAAGCCACCAATCTGAGCGCCGGGTGCCGCGAGGTTCACGTTTGGTCCCGTTTACCGGTTAAGCTACAGGTGCACGATGGTCCTCACAAGAGACATTTGAGCGCTGACAACAAGCGGTCCACGTCGGAGACGTCGTTGTAGCCCTGGATCGAGACGCGGATGCGCGGCCAGTCGTCGAAGCGGTCGACCGAGACGTCGATGCCGTAGTCGAAGCGCAGGCGGCGCAGCAGCAGCTTGTCGTCGGTGTCGCGCGGCAGCCGCGCGCACACGATCTGCCCGTACCACTCGGGCCGGTCGGGGTGGTAGGGCGTGGTGCCGGCCAGCGCGGAGATCTCGCGCTGCGCGTAGGCCGCGAGCTCCTTGCAGCGCGCGCGCACCGCGTCCCAGCCGTGGCGGGCCTGGAACTCCAGCGCGTCGGGCACCGCCAGGAAGGACGAGATGTCGCGGCTGCCCTGCCACTCGTGGTACTCGACGTACTTGGAGGGCCCGGGCACCTTGGGCTCCCAGCCCCAGCTCACGATCAGCGGGTCCAGCCGCGGCTGGGCGTCCGGCCGCGCGTACAGGAACGCGCAGCCCTTGGGCGCGCAGACCCACTTGTGCAGGATGCCGACGTAGAAATCGGGGTCCATGTCTCTCAGCGAGAGCGGCAATTGTCCCGGCACGTGCGAGCCGTCGATCACGGTGACGATCCCGGCCCGCCGCGCGCGGGCGCAGATCTCGGCCACCGGGAAGACCAGCGAGGTCGGCGAGGTGAGCTGGCTGAGCAGGATCACCTTGGTCTTCTCGGTGACGCCGGCCCAGAAGTGCTCGACGAACTCCGCGTGGGTCGTCACCGGCAACGGGATCCGGCGCTTGACCAGGGTGAAGCCGAGCTTCTTCTGCATGAAGCGCCACAGGCGGTCGATCCCGCCGTGCTCGTGGTCGCTGGTCAGCACCTCGTCGCCCGGGCCGACCCACAGGCTGCGCGCCACGACGTTCATCGCGGTCGTGCCGTTGCTCATGTAGACCAGGTTGTCGCGCTCGGTGCCGACGTACTCGGCCAGCACCGCGCGCGAGTGGGCCAGCCGCTCGGTGGCGTAGCGCGAGAGGAAGTCGACCGGCTCGCGCTCGAGCTCGAGCTGCCAGCGCTGGTAGGCCTCGAACACCGGGCGCGGGGTCGCCCCGTACGCCCCGTGGTTGAGGTACGTCACCTCGGGGTCGAGCAGGAACAGATCCTTGAGCGGGCTGCGCTCGGGGGTGCGAACGGTCTCGATCATGCGTGCAGTCGCTCCGGGGCCGCGCCGGCGTCGTCCGCGCAGGCGCGCAGTGCGGCGAGCCATTCGCCCGCGCGCTCGGGCTCGACGTCGATCAGCAGCGCGTCGAAGCCGTCCTCACGGCAGAGGTTGGGCAGCGGCAGCACGCCCCGCCCGCGCTCGCGCGTGCAGAGCGCGCCGCAGGCGTCGAGCTGGGCCAGGAACGCGCCGGCGTCTCGGGCGACGAACTCGCCCCGGTAGCCCAGGCTGAGCACGCCGCGCGGGTCGCCGCCCGCCGCGCGCAGCGCGTCGCGCACCGCCAGCGCCGGGAAGACCGCGCTCAGGCGCGGGTTGCAGTCGTGGATGAGCACGTAGCGCCCGTCGCCGTCGAGCCGGGCGTCGAAGTTGATCGGGCCGCGGTAGCCGACCGCGGCGTAGCGCGCGCAGAGCGCTTCCATCTCGGCCGCGAGCCGCGGGGCGAGCAGCGCGGCCTCCAGGTCGTCGGCGAGGTACGAGCCCAGGAAGCGGCGCCGCTCGGCGTCGGCGTAGACCTGGCCCGCCGCGGCCAGCGGCACGGCCCGCTCCGCGCCCTCGATCAGATAGCTCAGCCCGATCCCGCCCGGGCGCGGGTCGGCCGGGTCCGGCGCGACGTCGCGCTGCACCAGGATCGTCATCCCGGCCCGCCGCGCGGCCTGGCCGCGCGCGTACTCGGTCAGCTCGCGCTCGCTCACCGGCACCCCGCGCAGCGAGGGCGCGAGCGCGACGTCGGCGCGCAGCACCGCGACCCGCTCGGCGATCTCGCCGTCGCCCCCGAGCGCGCTGCGCTCGACCTCGCGCGCCAGCGCGGCGAAGCGCTGCTCGAAGCCGGCCGCGCGCAGGCGCGCCGCGACGTTGCCGCCCGAGTCGCGCGACGACTTGACGTACAGCGAGTCCGGCTCGCGCGCGTCGCCCGAGCGGGCGCGGTAGCAGGCCGCCAGCTCGGCCCAGCTCGTCAGGCGCAGGAGCTCGCTGGGGGTGAGGATCGCGGTCTCGGCGTGCGGCGGGAGCGCCGCGCCGGCCGCCCCGCGCACCAGCGCCACGCCCTGCGCCTTGTCGTGGAAGAACAGCCCCAGCGCCCCGGCCGCG
>JASLGJ010000492.1 GCA_030150085.1 Candidatus Elarobacter sp.
ACGCCGTTCGGGCGCTGGATCAAGAAATACCACCTCTGGCACCACTTCAAGAACGAGCGCCTGTGGTTCGGGGTGACGAATCCGGCCCTGGACGTGCTGGTGCGGACCTACCGCCGGGTCGAGGACGCGCAGCGCTCCGCGAGCACCCGCGTCTTGCACTAGCACCGAACGCGCTCTTTGCACCACGCTCCGCGGAGCGAGGGGTGCGCTCAACTCTCCCGGCCAACGAGCCGAACGTACCAAGGATGCCGCCGCTTTCTGCCAGGGGGTTCTCGATGCGTTGGCCGGTTCTGTTCGCCGTCGTTCTCGGTGCGGCGGTGCTCTGCGCGGGCGGCGTGTCGCAAGCCATGCACCCCGCGCCGGGCGGCAACCCGTGCGCCAACGCGCGCCCGGTACCGGCCGAGCTGCGCCTGCCCGCCACGGTGCCGCCCGGCGAGCCGGTCGCGATCGAGAAGACCATGCTGGCGTACCTCTCGAGCTACGGCTACCGCGACTTGGGCTGGTGCGTCGACAAGGGCGTGCGCGACACCGGCCCCTTCATCAACCGCACGATGTACGGCACCCACCCCGCGGTGCGCATCTACTACTCGCCCGAGGTGATGGCGTGGCTGCGCGGCGGGCGGCACGGCGCCCCGGCCGACGGCGCGGTGATCATCAAGGAGCAGTACGGCACCGCCAAGCCCGCCGCGGCCTACGCCGGCCTGGGTGACGCCGACCTGCGCCCGACCGACTGGACGATCATGATCCGCCGGGCGAGCGCCTCGGCCGACGGCTGGTACTGGAGCGAGGTCTACCAAGGCATGTTCGGCACGCCGGCCTCGCCGGCGCCGATCGCCAAGACCGCCTATCCCAACTCCGGCTTCGGCCTGTACTGCCTGCGCTGCCACGGCTCGGCCGAGAAGGCGCTGACGTTCTCGTCGCTGGAGAACGTGCGCGGCTTCCCCGGCGAGCCGGTCGCCTACCGGGTCGACGACTCGTGGCACTGGAGCACGCCTGCCCCGACGCCGTCCGGCGCGCTGCTGCGGGCGATCCTGGCCAAGCCGGTCGAGCACGAGAAGAACCTCGCCCTGCGCGCCGCGCACCTGGACGTGCCCGCGACCGAGCTCCCGCTCGCGGTGCAGACCTTCCCGCCCGAGCCGCTCGACAACTACGTCTCGCACCCCCACCACGCGCCGCAGTTCGTCACCTCCAGCCAGTGCATGGGCTGTCACAGCGCGTCCTCGGGGCTGCCGTTCGGGCCGACCATGTGGGTCACGCCCGCCCCGCGCGTCGCCGCCACCAAGAACGGCCTCAACGTCTCGGAGTACGGCGAGTGGCGCTGGTCGCCGATGGGCCTGGCCGGGCGCGACCCGGTCTTCTTCGCGCAGCTCGGCAGCGAGCTGGCCTACCTCGGCACGGTGCAGGGCACCACGCCCCACACCGGCGCGCAGCTCCAGCAGCAGACGATCGACATCTGCATGACCTGCCACGGCGTGATGGGCAAGCGCAGCTACGCCAAGGACCACCCCGGCGCGCCGTTCTCGCCCAGCTTCGTGTTCGAGGGGCAGCCCTCGCACGCCAGCTTCGCCTACGGCGGGCTGGCCCGCGACGGGATCAGCTGCACCGTCTGCCACCACGCGGTCGAGAGCAAGACGCCCCCCGGCCAGCAGCCGCTGGCGCACTTCCTGGCCACCAAGATCAACGGCAACTTCGACCTCGGCCCCAGCGACAAGCTCGACGGGCCGTTCAAGAACGACGCGATCGTCACCCACCCCATGAAAGAGGGCTTGGGGATCGAGCCGGTCTTCTCGGCCTACACCAGCTCCTCGCGCATGTGCGGGAGCTGCCACACGATCAACCTGCCGGTGGACGACGTCCCGCCGATCACCGTGGCGCCCAAGATGCACAGCGTCGAGCAGGCGACCTACGTGGAGTGGCTCAACAGCCGCTACCAGACCGAGTTCGCGCCCGACAAGCGGACGGAGCGCTCGTGCCAGGCCTGCCACATGCCGGCTGGGGTGACCGACCCCGAGCGCGGGATCGCGCTCAGCCACATCGCCGCGCGCATCGCGCTGGTGCAGGACGACACCTACCCGCAGACCGCCCACGCCGCCGCGCCCAAGGACATCAACGTCCGCTACCGCGAGCGGGGCTACCGCCGCCACGAGCTGCTCGGGCTCAACGCCTTCCTGCTCTCCGCGTTCAAGCAGTTCCCCGACGTGATGGGCGTGCGCACCGCGGACTACATGTCGGGCTCGGCGACCGACTTGGCCGACGCGATCGGGCACGTCGTGCGCCAGGCCCAGCACGCCACCGCGACGGTCGCGGTCCGCACCCACGCCGAGGGCCGCACCCTGGTCGCCGACGTCGAGGTCACCAACCTGACCGGGCACCGCTTCCCCAGCGGGGTCGGCTTCCGGCGGGCCTTCATCGACCTGGCCGCGCGGACGGCCGGCGGCGAGCCGTTCTTCGAGTCCGGCCGGACCGACGCCAAGGGCGTGATCCTGGGCGCCGACGGCAAGCCGCTGCCCAGCGAGTACTTCACCCGCGGCGCGGACGGCCGCCAGGCCTACCAGGAGCACTTCGACGAGGCCCACCCGGTGACGAGCCCGGACCAGGCCCAGATCTTCGAGGAGCTGACCCGCGACCACGACGGCAACTTCACCACCAGCTTCATCCGGCGCGACCACGAGGTCAAGGACGACCGCCTGCTGCCGATCGGCTGGACCCCGACCGGGCCGGCCCACGCGCTGCCGCACTACTTCCTCGAGGCGACGTTCCCCAAGGGCCGGGCCGCGTCCGACCCGCGCTACCGCGACGGGCGCGGGCACGCGGTCGTGCGCTACCGCATCCCGCTTCCCGAGGGGGTCGACCCGGCCGCGGTCCACGTCGACGCCACCCTGTGGTACCAGTCCTGGGCGCCGTACTTCATCGCCCAGCGCAAGGCCGGCAGCGACGCCGCGGCGGCGCGCTTCGGAGCCCTGGTGGACAACCTGCGCCTGGACGGCGAGCTGGCGAACTGGAAGCTGCGCATCGCGGCGGCCTCGGGTGGGGCGCGCTGAGGCCTCCCCGCCCGAAATAAAAAGAGAGGCGCCCCCGGCGGGGACGCCTCTCTTCGGCTGGTTCGCTCTCGCTAGGCGCCGGAGCGCTTAGCGATACGACTGGCGCGAGCTGAAGCAGTCGCGGCAGTAGACCGGCTTGTCGCCGCGGGGCTGGAACGGGACTTCCGCGACCTTGCCGCAACCGCTGCAGGTGGCCTGGAACATCTCGCGCGCCGGACGGCTGCCGCCGTAGCCGCCGCCGGAGCCGCCCGAGTACGAGCCGCCGCCGCCGCCACCGCGCTGGGCCTTGCGGGCCGCGCGGCAATCGGGGCACCGGTTGGGCTTGTTGGTGAAGCCCTTCGCGGCGAAGAATTCCTGCTCGCCCGCCGAGAAGGTGAAGGGGGCGTTGCAGTCAGTGCAATTAAGGGTTTCGTCGGTGTACATCGGGGACTCCAGGCGTCGATCGAAGTTTGAGGTTGGCGATGTACCTGGAATCAGACCCTGGGACACGACTCGTACTCTCAGCCAGACGATGCGACGCCGCGGAACCGTCTGACTCGCTCGTTATAACACAGGTCTGGCGATTTTGTGTGCAGGCAATTGAAAAAAACGCACTTGTCCGTCCGGGGCGGGCGGAGAAGTGATCCGAGCACACCTCCTCTACCCTGTTTCGAGGGCCCAAATAGGGGCGTTCGGGCCCTCGCCGGGCCGCCCGGGACGCGAAAAGGCCCGGGAAACGGCGTCCCGGGCCTCGCTCTCCTCGCCGAACGGTCAGGCTAGCGCTCGCGGTTGAACACGTACTCCCACGTGAAGCCGACCGCGACCCCGACCATTCCGAACACTACCGCGCCTGTAAGCATGATATCAGGGACCCTGACCGGGTGCGGGGAGTTCCTTTGCTGAAGGAGAGGCACCGAGCGAAACTCGTCTCCGGCGCCGAGCGCAAACCTTGGCCGCCGGGCGACGTCTGTAGCAACGCACTCCACCCTCTGAGGAACTCTCATTCCCCCACCGCGCAAACGGGCCGGCGGCGGCAAGAAGAAGCGCCGCCGCGAACCCCTCCAACCCGTCGTCAAAGAAGACACGCTCAGCCTGATCGGCCGCGTGGTCGAGACCTTCCCCAGCTCCACCTTCAAGGTCGAGCTCGAGAACGGGCACACCATCCTGGCCAGCCTCGCGGGCCGGCTGCGGCGCTTCCGCATCCGCATCACGCCGGGCGATGACGTCGACGTCGAGCTCTCGCCGTACGACCTGACCCGGGGCCGGATCACCTACCGCCGACAGGGGCGCAACGCCTAGCTAGCGCGAACGTTCGCTCTCCAAGATGCGAACGTCGCGCGTTCTCGCGCTGATCGTGCTGTTCGCCGTGGCGGTCGGTGCGGCGTGGTGGTTCACCCGCCGCGGCACGCCCTCGCTCGGCGACACGGTGACGGTCTACTACGCCAAGGCCGACGGCACGACGCTCGTGCCGTGGCGCGTCACGCTGGGCCCGGCCCGCGATCCCAAGAGCGTGGCCTTCTACGCCGCGACGCAGTGCGTCGCGGGCCCGCCGCCCGGTACCGAGGCGGTGCGCTTCCCCGCGGGAACGCACGTCCGGGCCGTCGACGTTGACGGGAAAACCGTGGACGTCGATCTGTCACGCGACGTCGCGAGCTCGGCCGAAGGCGGCTTTGCCGAATCCGCCGAGTTCAAGGCGCTGGTGTGGACGATGACCCAACCGTCGCTGGGCTTCACGGCGGTGCGCGTGCGCATCGGCGGAGCCCGGCTGGCAACGCTTCCCGGAGGTCACCTCGAGCTCGATGAACCGCTCTCGCGTTCGAGCTTCTAGCGCCTTCGCACTCCGTGCGATCCGCCTGCTGACGCTCGTCATCACCGGCACGCTGGCCTGCGCGGTTGGCGCGCCGGCCCAGGAGCGCGTGCCCAGCCTGTGGTTCCAGGGCACCCGCCTGGTGCTCGAGCGCCCGGTGCCGAGCGCCGGCGACGTGGCCGTGTCGGCCGGCGATGCCGGCCTGCGGCGCTTCCTGGAGCGGCTGGGCGCGACGCTGGCCTACGAGCCCGGCCAGCGCTACGCGATCGTGACCAGCGCGGACCGCCGCACGATCGTCTTCACCCTGGGCGACCAGACGTATACGGTGGCCGGGGTGCGGGCCCGCGCTCCGTTCGTGCCGTTCCTCGACGGGCGCGACCCGGTGCTGCCGCTCTTCGCCCTGGCCCGGGCGCTCTACGTCGAGCCGGTCGCCGACGGTGGGGAGACCGTGCTGCAGCCGCGCCTGGGCGCGCTCGACGTGCGCACCGACGGGCCGCGCACGACGGTCACCGTGCGGGCCGCGATGCCCCTGGTCGCGCGCACCGAGGGCGAGAGCCCCGAGCGGCTCGCGGTCTCGTTCCTGGGGCTGGGCTCGGCGCTGGCCCCGGCCCGGCGCGGCGCGGGTGGGGCGGTCGAGACGATCGACCTCACCAGCGGCGGCTCGGCCCGGGTCCCGGTCACCACCCTGACCGTCGCCGGCCCGCCCGGCACCACCCACCGCCTCGTCCCCGGCGCCACGCCCGACACGTTCACGGTGGTCTTCGAGGCCCGCGCCGCGGCCGTCGCGGCGGGCCCGGGCGGCTTCGCCCCGCCCACCCCACCAGCGTACCCGCCGTCACCGACCCTGCCGCCGGGCGCGGTCCGGGCG
>JASLGJ010000551.1 GCA_030150085.1 Candidatus Elarobacter sp.
TGCTGGCCGCCTGCGCCCTGCTCGCGGCCCGCGGAAGGCTGGCGGCGGCGGCGATCAGCCCGGCCAGGGCCGCGGCGTCGAGCACGCTCAGCGCTCGGCGTCGAGCAGCGCGCGCAGCCGGCGCTCCTCGTCGGGGTCGAGCCGCTCGGTCTGGAGCAGGTTGAGCATCAGCACCCGCGGCGAGCCGTCGAAGAACGTCGCCAGGACGTTCTCGATCACGCTGCGGCGCGCGTCCTCGCGCCCCACGCGCGTCTTGTAGACGTTGGCCTTGCCGCGCGTGGTGTGGCGCACGTAGCCCTTGCGCTCGAGGATGGTGAGCGTCGAGAGGACGGTCGTGTAGGCGATCGGCCGGTCCAGCAGGCGGGCGTGGATCTCCGCCACGGTCGCGCTGCCGAGTTCCCACAGGATGTCCATGAGGCGATACTCCGCCTCGGTGAGGGTCGGGGACGGCCGTCTGGCCATGCGGCAGACTACGACGCCGGGCGAGCGGACTCCGCGCAGCGCCGGTCCGGAACGGTCAATTGATCGTACGGGCCGGCGCGCTCGCGCGGGCCAGCCAGCCGTCGACGATGCGTGCGAGCACGTCGAGCGGAAGCGCGCCCTGCCCGAGGATCACCTGGTGGAAGGCGCGCAAGTCGAAGGCCGCGCCCAGCGTCGCCTCGGCCCGCGCGCGCAGCGCGAGGATCTCGAGCTGGCCGATCTTGTACGCCAGGGCCTGGCCCGGCATGGTGATGTAGCGGTCGATCTCGTTCTCGACGTCGAGCCGCGTCTTGGCCGCGTTGGCGAGGAAATAGTCCACCGCGCGCTCGCGCGTCCAGCCGCGCGCGTGCAGGCCGGTGTCGACCACCAGGCGCACCGCGCGCCACATCTCGTAGGTCAGCGCGCCGAACGCGTCCTTGGGGTTTTCGTAGAGCCCCATCTCGTCGCCGAGCGCCTCGGAGTACAGGCCCCAGCCCTCGGTGTACGCGGTGTAGGCCAGCGTCGCGCGGCGGAACGCGGGCAGCCCGCTCAGCTCCTGGGCGAGCGCGATCTGCAGGTGGTGGCCGGGCACGGCCTCGTGCAGCGAGAGCACCGGGATCTCGTAGATCGGGCGCATCTCGGGCCGGTACAGGTTGACGTAGTACATCCCGGCCCGCGAGCCGTCCAGCGCGCCGGGGTGGTAGTAGGCGGTCGTCGTGTCGGGCGCGATGGCGGCGTCGATCGGCACCACCCCGTACGGCAGGCGCGGCAGGGTCGAGAACACCCGCACGAGCTCCGGGTCGATCCGCTTGGACATGTCGCGGTAGGCCAGCAGCAGCGCCTCGGGCGTGGCGTGGTAGTTCGCCGGGTCCTCGCGCAGCTGGGTGAAGACCTCGCGCAGCGAGCCGCGGTAGCCGGTGCGCGGGGCGAGCTCCTCCAGCGCGGCGCGGATGCGCGCCACCTCGCGCAGCCCCAGCTCGTGGATCTGGTCGGGCGTCAGGCCGGTGGTGGTCTGCGTGCGCACGTGGTAGGCGTAGAGCTCGTCGCCGCCGGGCAGGTGCGACAGGCCGACCGCGTCGGGCGCGGCCGGCAGGTACTGCTCGACCACGAAGGCCCGCAGCGCGCGCAGCGCCTCGCTCACCCCGCCCGCGATCGCGGCCCGCGCGCGCTCGCGCCAGCGCTCCCCGGCGTCCCCCGCAAGCGCGGCCGGAAGGCGGGCGAAGGGCGCGTAGAACGGCGACGCCTCGGGCGCGGCCAGCAGCCGGTCGAGCTGCGCGGGCAGGCGTTCCATCGACGAGCGCGGCCAGAGCAGGCCGCGCGCGATCGCCTCGCGCAGCAGCGCGATCGTCTGCTCCACCGCGCGCGGGTACGTCTCCAGCCGCGCCAGCCAGCCCTCGTAGTCGGCCGCGCGCGCGAACGGCAGCAGGCTCGCGTACTGGGCGAAGGTCTGCACGCCGTCGCGCGGGCTGAGGGCGAACAAGTGCGTGCCCAGCTCGTAGCCGCGCAGCGCGTCGCGCAGCAGGCCGGCGTACAGCTCGCGGTTGAGGTGCCCGGCCTCGCTCAGCGGCGCGCGCGCGAACCGCTCGAATCGGGCGAGCGCGTCGCGCTGGTGCGCCGCTTCGGCGGCCAGCGCCTCGGGCGAGCGGTCGTCCCAGCGCGCATCGGCGGCGCGCACGCCGTCGAGCGAGGCCGCCACCGGGTGGCGCTCCTGGTGGTCGCGCCACTCGGCCGCGAGCAGCACGTCGAGCCGCGCGTCGGCGTCCGCGCTCGCCTCGGACGTCACGCGAGTGCTACGCCGTGGCGGTCGGCGCGGCGGGCTTCCAGCGCAGGTCGGGCTGGCGCGCCGCCCGGGTCTCGTCGATCCGCCCGACGGCGGTGTTGACCGGGGCCTGGAGCACCGTCTCGGGATCGCTCTTGGCCGCCGCGACGATCTCGCGGAAGGCCGCGATGAAGCCGTCGAGGGTCTCCTTCGACTCCGTCTCGGTCGGCTCGATCATGATGCACTCCGGCACGATCAGCGGGAAGTACACCGTCGGGGCGTGGTAGCCGCGGTCGAGCAGGGCCTTGGCGATGTCGACCGCGCGCACGCCGGTCTCGCGCTTGAGCGACTGCGCCGAGGCCACGAACTCGTGCCGGTTGATCTCGTCGTAGGGCACGTCGATCACGTCGTGGATGCCGGCCCGGATGTAGTTCGCGTTGAGCACCGCCAGGTGCGAGACCGCGGTCAGGCCCTCGCCGCCGTTGGCGTAGCAGTAGGCCAGCGCGCGCACCATGTGGGCGAAGTTCGACCAGAACGAGCGCATCGTGCCGATCGACTTGGGACGCTCGAAATCGAGCGCGAAGGTCAGCTCGTCGCTGGGCGTCCAGCCGGTCGCGCGCGACTCGGCGCCATCCGCGCCGTACGCCCGAACGACCGGCGTCGGCAGGAAGTCGACCAGGTGCGCGGCCACGCCGACCGGGCCCGCGCCCGCGCCGCCCCCGCCGTGCGGGATCGAGAACGTCTTGTGCAGGTTGAGGTGCATGAGGTCGAAGCCCATGTCGCCCGGGCGGGTGTTGCCCATCAGCGCGTTGGCGTTCGCGCCGTCGTAGTACATCAGCCCGCCCGCCGCGTGGACGACCTCGGAGACCTCGGTGATGCGCGGCTCGAACAGCCCCAGCGTGTTGGGGTTGGTCATCATGCAGACCGCGGTCTGCGGTCCGACGACCTTGGCCAGGTCGGCCGGGTCGACCCGGCCCTGCGGGTCGCTCTTGAGCGAGAGCACCTTGAAGCCGACCATCGCCGCCGAGGCCGGGTTGGTGCCGTGCGCGGTGTCGGGCACGATCACCACGTTGCGCTCCGGCTCGCCCTTGGCTTTGAAATAGGCCTTGGCGATGAGCAGCGCGGTCAGCTCGGCGTGCGCGCCGGCGGCGGGGTTGAGCGAGAACGCGGCCATCCCGAACAGCGAGGCCAGCGCGCGCTCCAGCTCCCACATCACGGACAGCGCCCCTTGCGCGGCGTGGTCGGGCGCGAAGGGGTGCAGGTCGCGCAGCGCGGGCAGGTTCGCCAGCGCGTCGTTGATGCGCGGGTTGTACTTCATCGTGCACGACCCGAGCGGGTAGAACGCGGTGTCGATGCCGTACGTCTTCTGCGAGAGGCGGGTGAAGTGGCGCACCACGTCCAGCTCGCTGTTGTCGGGCAGCGGCAGCTCGGCGCGCAGCGCGTCGGCGGGCAGCAGCGTGTCGAGCGCCGGGCCTGACGGCAGGTAGCGGTTGGCCCGCCCGTCCTGGCCGGTCTCGAAGATCAGCGGGGTATCAAACGCGGGCAGCGGCACGGACCGGAATCTCCGAGAGCGCGGTGACGAGGCGGTCGACGTCGGCGCTCGTGGTGAGCTCCGTCGCCGTCATGAGGATGCAGTCGGCCAGCTCGGGATAGAACCGTCCGAGATCGAGCCCGCCGAGAATCTTCTTCTGCTCGAGCGCGCTCAGCACGTCGGCCGCGCGGCCCGGCACCTGCAGCACGAACTCGTTGAACGTCGGCGCGCCGAACTTGGCCGTGAAGCCCTCGAGCGCGGTGACCTTCTCGCGCAGCTCGTTGGCGCGCGCCACGTTGAGCGCGGCGCAGTCGCGCAGCCCGGTCTTGCCCAGCGCGGCCAGGTAGATCGTCGCGCAGAGCGCGCAGTGCGCCTGGTTGGTGCAGATGTTGGAGGTGGCTTTCTCGCGCCGGATGTGCTGCTCGCGGGCCTGCAGGGTCAGCACGTAGGCCGTCTTCCCCGCGCCGTCGACCGACTTGCCGACCAGCCGGCCGGGGATCCGCCGCACGTGCTCCATGGTGGAGGCGATGAAGCCGACGTGCGGGCCGCCGTAGGCCATCGCGACGCCGAACGACTGGCCCTCGCCGACGCAGATCTCCGCGCCCCACGCGGCCGGCGCGGCCAGCGCGCCCAGCGACATCGCCTCGGCCACGACCGCGATCGCGATCGTCTTGGTGGCCTTGATCGCGGCGCTGACGCCGCTCGGCAGCGCGTCGATCGCGCCGAACACGTTGGGCGACTGCACCACGACCGCGGCGTAGCGCTGGTCGGCCAGCTTGGCCTCGATCCCGCTCAGGTCGGTGCGCCCGTCGGCGCCGTAGGGCAGCTCGTCGACCGCCAGGTCGAGCCCTTCGGCGTAGGTCCGCAGCACCGCGCGGTAGTTGGGGTGAACCGCCGCCGAGACCAGGATCGCCTTGCGCCCGGTCGCGTTGACCGCCATGATCGCGCCCTCGGCCAGCGCGGTCGCGCCGTCGTAGACCGAGGCGTTGGCGACTTCCAGGCCGGTCAGCAGCGCGACGTAGGTCTGCCACTCGTAGATCGCCTGCAGGTAGCCCTGCGAGACCTCCGCCTGGTAGGGCGTGTAGGCGGTGAGGAACTCGCCCCGCATCGCCAGCGCGCCGACGACCGGCGGCACGTAGTGCCGGTACGCGCCCGCGCCCAGGAAGGCGGTGTACTCGCCGGCGGTGGTCCGCTCGGCGAAGCGCGCGAAGCGCTCGGCGATCTCGATCTCGGCGAGCTGCGGCGTGACCTCGACCGGCGCCCGCAGGGCGATCGCGTCGGGCACCCGGACGAGATCGTCCAGCGACTCGACCCCGATCGCACCGAGCATCGCCTCGATGTCGTCAGGAGTATGCGGCGTATAAATTTGACGGCGCTCCGGCCCGGCATCCGTCGCTCCCGTTCGCTGCGAACGGGACTCTTCGGACACCCGGGCCCATCACGAGGGTGGTAACCGCCACGGATTCCCCACGAGGACCCGTGACACCATTTTCTTGACCGGCCCGAGCGGCCGAGGGTTCCGCTCGGCTAGCTCTCGCTGACGAGCTGCTCGTACTGGTCGGGGGTCATCAGGGTCTGGCTCAGCGCGCCGGGGTCGCTCACCTTGATCCGGTAGAACCAGCCCTCGCCGAAGGGGTCGCGGTTGACCAGCGCCGGGTCGGCCTCGATCGCCGGGTTGACCTCGGTCACCTCGCCGCCGACGGGGGTGAAGATGTCCGAGACGGCCTTGACCGACTCGACCACCCCGATCGAGTTGAACTGGGTCAGCTCCGCGCCGACGCGCGGCAGCTCGACGTAGACGATGTCGCCCAGCGAGCTCTGGGCGTACTCGGTGATCCCGACCGTCGCCACGTCGCCGTCGAGCTTCACCCACTCGTGATCTTTGCTGTAGAGCAGTCCTGCCGGTTGTGCCATCGGTCCCTTCAGTGTTGGGTTTCGGGTACGGAGACCTTCCGCACCCGCGGATCGCGCGCAGCGCGAACGCCACGGGTTCGGCCGCAGCCGAACCCTGCTATTTGGGACGCTTGTAGAACGGCAGCGGTGCCACGACGGCGGGATGGCGCGCGCCGCGCACCTCGACCTCCAGCGCCGTGCCCTCGGCCGCCGCGCCCGGCTCGAGCAGCGCGGTGGCGATGTTCTTGCCGACCGCCGGACCGAACGAGCCGCTGCGGATCTCGCCGACCCGCGCGCCGCCGGCCAGCACCGGGTAGCCGGCCCGGGCCGGGACGCGCCCTTCCATCACCACGCCCGCGACGCGCGGGTAGTCGCCCGCCTCGCGCTGGGCCAGCAGGGCCGCGCGCCCGGTGAACTCCGGCTTGTCGAACTTGATCGCCCAAGCCAGGCCGGCTTGGAGCGGGGTGATCTCCTCGGTCAGCTCGTGCCCGTAGAGCGGCATCCCGGCCTCCAGGCGCAGCACGTCGCGCGCGCCCAGCCCGCACGGCTCCAGGCCCTGCTCGCGGTTCTCGGCCAGCAGCAGGTCCCACACGCCGGTCGCGTCCTCGGAGGGCAGGAACAGCTCGAAGCCGTCTTCGCCGGTGTAGCCGGTGCGCGCGATCAGCACCTCGCCCCCGCCGCGGACCCGCGCCTGCGCGCACGAGTAGTACTTCATCGCGGCCAGGTCGGCGTCGACGTAGGGCTGCAGCAGCTCGACCGAGCGCGGGCCCTGGATCGCGACCAGCGCCCGCTCGCCGTGCAGGTTCTCCAGCCGCACGTCGCCCGCGCGCTTGGCCTGGACGTGGGCCCACATCTTGTCGGCGTTGCCGGCGTTGACCACCAGCAGCCAGCGCTCGTCGCCCAGGCGGTAGAAGATCACGTCGTCGTGCGCCCCGCCGCGCTCGTTGGTGAAGACGTTGTAGCGGGCCTGGCCGGGTTTCATGTTCGCGACCTTGTTGACGGTCAGCCCCTCGGCCCAGGCCCCGACGTCGGCCCCGCCCAGCGCGAACTGCGCCATGTGCGAGAGGTCGAACAGCCCGGCCGCTTTGCGGACCGCGTCGTGCTCCTTGAGGATGCTCGTGTACTGGACGGGCATCTCGAAGCCCCCGAACGGTACGATCCGCGCTCCCAGCGCGAGGTGCGCATCGTAGAGAGCGGTACGGCGAAGGGTGCCGGAGTCGGTGGTCATGGTGGACCGGGTGCTACGCGGAGCGGCACCCGTCCTGTGCGCGGCTAGAGCCGAGGTCGAGCGTCGGCCCAGGCCGCAGCGCTCGACCGGCTCAGCCCAAATTCGCGAAGTTCAAGGTCGCGTGGGCGACGACGCGGTCGTTGCTGGTCACGCTGACGTCGCCGTAGACGATGCGCTTGCCGGGCTTGATGACGGTCGCGGTGGCGAGCAGGTCGTGGGGCGGGTGCGCGCCGGCCAGGAAGCTGCAGGTCAGGGTCGCGGTCGCGGTCGGGTGCTGCGGGCCGTAGATCGAGGCCAGCGCGACGTAGAATGCCGAGTCGCACAGGCTCGCGACCGCGCCGCCGTGGATCGAGCCCGCGCCGTTCATCAGCTCCTTGCGGAACGGCATGCGCACCACCGCCCGGCCGCGTTCGATGGACTCCAGCTCCAGCCCGAGCAGCTTCACGAAGGGGCCGCGGCCGTCGTCGAAGATCCGGCGCGCCATCGCCATGTCGATCACGCGAACACGTCTCCCTTCTTCTCTAGTTCGCGGCGCAGGTAGAGCGGCAGCGCGAACAGCCGGCGGTGCGTCTCGGCATCGTAGAACCAGTTCTCGCCGCGCAGGCCCGCCACGTAGGCGTCGATGCGGGCCGGGTCGGTCGCCGCCACGTCGACCTCGTCGCTGCAGGCGATAAAGGCCCAGTCGTTGTCGAACGCCGGGACGTGGGTGTAGAAGCTCCGCACGTGTTTGAAATACGCGCGCAGCGAGCGGGCCATCTTGGCGTGCAGGGCCATGTTGTGGAAGCCGGCGGTCGAGGCTTGCAGCACGTACACCCCGCCCGGCGCCAGGCGCGCCTTGATGTCGCGGAAGACCTCGCCGTTGAAGAGCGGGAACGAGGGCGAGTCCGGGAGCGGCTCGGTCAGGTCGCTCACGATCACCCCGTAGCGGTCGCGGTCTTCCTTCAAGAAGGCGAGCGCGTCGCCGATGATGACCCGCGCGCGCGGGTCGTCGAACGCGCCGGCCGACCACTCGGCCAGGTATCGCTTCGCCAGCTCGACGACCTGGCCGTCGATGTCGACCATCGTGCAGCGCCGCACGCTCGGGTCGCGCAGCACCTCGCGCAGCGTCGCGCCCTCGCCCCCGCCCAGGATCAGCACCTCGCCGCGGTCGGACGCGGCGGCCAGCGCGGGGTGGACCAGCGACTCGTGGTAGATCCGCTCGTCGGCCTGCGAGGACTGGGTGTCGCCGTCGAGCACGAGCAGCTTGCCGAACACCGGCGTGCGCAGCACCGCGACGGACTGGAAGGGCGTGCGCCCGCTGTAGTACGTCTCCTCGATCGCGTGCGCGTGCAGCTCGGTGGGCGCGAACTGCTCGGTGCTCGACGGCGACACCCAG
>JASLGJ010000562.1 GCA_030150085.1 Candidatus Elarobacter sp.
GGCCCGCAGCAGCCACTCGAAGCGGCCCGAGGCGCTCGGGCGCAGCGCGCGCGGGCGGGCCCGCACCTGGCGCTCGAACTCCTCGACCCGCACCCGCGGGATGTCCTGGTACTTGCGCAGGTCGGGCGCGTTGAGCACCTCCCACAGCTCGCGGGCGTTGCGCGCGTCGACCGGGATCAGCGAGACGCGCGGCGTGCGCAGGGTTCTCATCGGGCGATCGACCCGTCGCGGAAGTCGCGCACCAGCAGCGCGCCGCTCTCGTCGGGCGTCGCCGCGAAGCTGACCTTGTCGCCCGGGCGCGCGAGCAGCAGGTCGGGGTCGCTGGGGTCCACCACGGTGTAGACCCCGCGCCGCTCGCGCAGGGTGAAGTACACCCGCCCGCCCGCGTTGGCGAAGCGGTCGATCGTGCCCGCGATGCGCTCGTTGCTCGTCCCCGCGACGCGGTCGCCCAGGTAGGCCCGATAGGATGCGAAGGCGTCGGCGGCGGGCGAGGCGGCGCCGCTGTTGCCCACGACGGCATGGCCGCCGGCGGCCTGGACCAGGGCGAGGGTCTGGAACTTTCCGTTGTCCGCGACGGCCGGCACGACCCACGTATTCTGCCCGAACAGCGCGTAAAGTATCGGTTGGGTCGCGATCAGCCGGCCCTGCTTGACGACCGGATTTCCGGCGACCGCCTGCTCGGCGCCGCGCGAGTTGTACTGCCCTCCGCTGGAGGTGTAGTAGGTCAGCGCGCCGGTCCGGCTGTCGGTGTAGGTGAAGCCGGTCATCGAGGCGTCGGAGCCGTTGGGCGACGTGTGGTCGACGAACCACACGAAGCGCCCGTCGCCCAGCAGCAGGCCGTAGACGTCGGGGCGGACCGGCAGGTGGACGTCGAGCTTGGTCGTCTGCGCGTTCCACCAGCCGTGCACGTAGCGCCCGAACCAGTCGTTGTAGGCTACCACCAGCTCGGGCGGGTAGACCCGGCTGACCCAGGCCGGCAGCGCGTCGAAGCGCGCGCGGGGGATGCGCTCCATCGCGCCGCTCGCGGGATCGACGATGACGACCGCCGTCACCCGCTGGCCGGTCCAGCCGATCGTGGGCCGCCCCAGCGCGACCACGTAGCGCGGCTCGCCCTGCGCGTCGAGCTGCAGGGTCGCCTCGAGCAGCACCTCGCTGCCGTAGCGCAGCCAGACGTGGCGCAGCAGGTTGTCGTTGAGCAGCGCGGAGGGGATGTAGCGCAGCGGCGCGCGGCGGCGCAGCTCGGGCTCGGCGTCGGGCCGCTCGGCGTCGACGATCACCACCCCGGGCGAGACGCGCCGCGCCAGCCACTGCAGCGGGCCCTGGAAGTCCAGCGGCGCGACCCACACCAGGCGCCCGTTCTCGGACTGCACGTTGTAGGTCCCGACCCGGTAGTAGGCGCCGAGCTGGCCGACCACTTTCTCGCCCGCGAAGATCGCCGACTCCTCGGGCACCACCCGCACGTGGCGCGGGTCGGCCGCCGGCGCGCCGGCCTGCGAGGTCGTCGCGCCGACCAGGTCGCGCAGCCCGCTCGCGTCGACGACCGGCGCGACGAACAGCACCAGCGCCAGCAGCCCCAACGCCCCCGTCGCGATCAGCAGCGGGCCCAGCGGCGTGCGCCGCAGCGGCACCACGCGCCGCGTCACGACCATCGTGCGGGCCGCGCCGGCCGCGCCGAGCAGCAGGTTGGGCACGAGCGTGATCAGCAGCAGCGTCAGGGCCTGCGGAAACACCAGCGGCGGCAGCGTGGCGTAGACGAACAGCGCGACGAGCGGCACGCCGACCACGAGCCGGCGCAGCTGCCCCGGCCACCAGGCGCGCGAGAAGTCCAAGTTGACCAGGCCCAGCGTCAGGAACGCCGTGGCCAGCAGCAGCATCACCTGCGGTGCCCTACGGCGACCGCTTGTCGCGGGCCTCTTCCGGCGTGAACGCCTCCACGGAGGTGCCGATGGAAGTTCGGTTCGAGGGGACGGTGACCACGCCGCCCACGTTTTTCTACGGGAAGCGCTCGCGCTCGGAGCACGAGCAGTTCGACTGCCGCGCCGACGACGGGCGCACGATCCGGGTGATCGACAACGTCACGCTCGCGCCGCGGGTGCCGGTCCGCCCGGGCGACCGGGTGACGGTGCAAGGCGAGGAGGTCCACGACCGCGGGCAGCCGCCGATCGTGCACTGGACCCACCACGATCCGCGCGGCCGTCACCCCGACGGCTTCATCGCGCTGGGCGACCGGACGTACGCGTAGGTGGGTTCGCCCGCGCGAGGAGCGCGTCGAGCCGCACGAAGCGGTAGCCGCGCGCGCGCAGGGCCGCGATCAGGGCGGGCGCGAGCTCCGCCTCGCGGGCCCGCTCGCCGTCGTCGCCGCGCCCCTGGTCGCCGTCGTGCAGCACCACGATCGCGCCGTCGCCGACCTGCCGCGCGAGCGCGTCGACGTACCACGCGCGCGGTTTGGCGCGCAGCGGGGTGCTCTCGTCGAGCATCGCGGTCCAGGTCACGACCCGCAAGCCGCGCCGCCGCGCCGCGTCGATCACCGCCGCGTCGCGCGCGCCGAAGGGCGGGCGCAGGAAGCGCGTGTGCGCGCCGGTCGCGGCGTACACCGCCGCGTCGGCGCGCGCGATCTGCGCGTCGAGCGCGGCCCGGGTGAGCAGCGCGTTGAGGTGGGGGTGGGTGTCGGAGTGGTTCTCGATCTCGTCGCCGTCCGCGCGCATCCGGCGCAGCAGCCCCGGCTCGCGCCGCGCCGCCCGCCCGACCACGAAGAACGTCGCCGGCACCCGCTCGCGCTCGAGCGCGCTCAGCAGCGGGTCGGTGATCCCGGCCGTCGGCCCGTCGTCGAAGGTCAGCGCCACGGCGTGCCCCGCGCCGCGCGAGACGACCGGGGCGAAGGCCTCGCTGCGCGGCGCCTCGACGGCCTCGTAGAGCGCGAAGAACCCGCCCGCCAGCAGCGCCAGCGCGAGCGCCAGACGCACTGCCCTCACGAGCGCAGCAGCTTGGCGCGCGCCGCCGCGACCGTCTGCTTGAAGCGCGGGGGTCCGAACGAGGCGAAGTCGGCCACGATCTTCTCGTAGCGCGGGTCGGCGGCGGAGGTCGACTGCAGCTTGAGCAGGTCGGCTTGGCTGGGCACCGGCTTGGTCTTGTCGAGGTGGATCTCGTACTGCCGCCCCGCCGTGGTCGCCAGGTAGTGCGGGTCGGCGAAGGTGAAGCGGTGCCGCCCCGCGCGGCTGCCCGCGACCTGGTCGATCGAGACGGTGTAGACCTCGCTCGTGCCGCCGTGGAAGTGGGCCGGTTTCTGCAGCTCCCAGATCCCGTCGCGGACCAGCAAGTCGAAGGCGAAGGTCACGTCGTAGCCCTGGATCGGCTGGCTGAAGTGGGCCACGTAGCCGCGCCGGTCGGCCACCGTGTAGGAGGCGGTCGATGTGCCCTCGACGTTGTCCAGGCGCAGCTCCTCGCGGGCGATCGGCCCCTTGGCGTGGACGATGGCCTCGCTGAGGTGGATCTCCGAGCGCTGCTGGCGGACCGTCTTGACGGCCTCGTAGCGCCGGGTCTCGCTCGGCCAGAACAGCCGCCAGCCGGCGATCAGCCCGACGACCATGACGACCAGGACGACCAGCGTGGTGGGGAAGCGGCGCATCTGCTGCTACAACCGCGGGCGGGCGGCCGAAGTGTCAGCGGTGGGCATCCAGGACCTGGTTGACCACCGCGTCGGCGGCCGCGTTCTGCTTGCGCGGCACGTGCCGCACGTCGACCCGGGCGAACTTGCGCAGGAGCGCCTTGGCCCGGGCGTGGAGCGGGACCAGCCCGGGGTGCTTGACCCGGTAGGCGCCCGAGAGCTGCTTGACGACCAGCTCGGAGTCCATCCGCACCGCCAGCTCGTCGACCCCCAGCGCGGCCGCCGCTTCGAGCCCTTCCAAGAGGGCGGTCCACTCGGCGATGTTGTTGGTCGCCACCCCGAGGTAGGTGCCGATCTCCCGCAAGACCTCGCCTCCCTCGCCGTACAGGACCGCCCCGGAGGCGGCGGGACCGGGATTGCCGCGGGAGCCCCCGTCGGCGAACAGCGTTGCTTTCACGACCAGAAGGGGAACCACATCCGACGGAACATTACCTCCAGCGGACCTCACGTCGGGCAGTAGCGCAGCTTGGTAGCGCATCAGTCTGGGGGACTGGGGGTCGCAGGTTCAAATCCTGTCTGCCCGACCACCACCGAAGGGGCCCGCACGCGCGGGCCCCTTCGCATTCGCGCGCGGCGGCTACTGCGGCTTGCGGTGGTGGAGGATGAACTGGTTGCCCTCGGGGTCCTCGCCGAAGGCCATCTCGCAGACCGGGGTCTCGGTGACCCCGCCGCCGTCGAGGAACGTCACCCCGCGCGCCGTCGCCGCGGCGACCGTGCGCGCGACGTCGTCGACGGCGAACATCGCGCTCCCGCTGCGGCCTCCGGCCGTTCCGCCGTCCGCGCCTTCGACCTGGTAGAGTCCGAAGGCGTTGCCGTCGGCGAAGGTCCACTCCGACAGCCGTCCGGGCCAGCTGTTCTCCGGCGGCGCGCCGAACAATTCGGTGTAGAACTTCGTCTGCGCCTCGATGTCGCGAACCGTGTAGTACGTCGCGTCGATACCGTGAACGTTCATGCTACGACTCCCTCGGCGGTGTGCGGTCCGGCCAAATGCAAGAAGCGCGGCCCCGGAGAGCGCGCGCTTCGTTGTTCCACCCTGAGACGATTGCGGTTTCTTAGCGCTTGCGGGCGCCGGCCTTGGAGCCGGCTTTCTTGCCGCCGGCGGCGGCGCGCTTGGGCCCGCCGACCGAGTCCTTGAGGCCCTTGCCGGGGGTGAACGCCGGAACCTTGCGGGCCGCGATCTTGAGGGTCTCGCCCGTCTGCGGGTTGCGGCCGGTGCGCGCCTTGCGCTCCCGGACCACGAAGCTCCCGAACGGGATCAGCTGGACTTTGTCGCCGGCCTTGAGCGCGGCGGTGATCTCGTCGAGGATCATGTCGACCATCTCACCGACCTGACGCTTCGACATCTCGAATTCGTTGGCCAGGGAGTCGACGATATCGGCTTTGGTC
>JASLGJ010000571.1 GCA_030150085.1 Candidatus Elarobacter sp.
ACCGCCGCCGCCGTCCGGGCCAAGAGCCCCGACTGCATCGTGCTGGCCGGCCTGGTGAGCGACATGGGCCCGCTGCTGCCGGCCCTGCGCGCGCAGGGCTACGGCGGCCGCATGGTCGCGACGCAAGGCTTCTTCGACGCCGCCACCGTCGGCACGTACGCGAAGGATGCCGAGGGGCTCGTGGTCTCGACCGACGTGCCCTACTACCGGCTCGCCCCGACCGCGATCCGCGACGTGCAGGACTACGAGTCGCGCTACGGCCCGCTCAGCCCGGTCAGCGCCTACGGCTACGCCGCGGTGCAGCTCGTGCGCGCCGCGGTGCGCCGGACCGGGGCCGCGAACCGCCTGACCCTGCTGCGCGCGCTGGCCACCGGGAGCGCCTTCGACACCATGACCGGCTCGTACGGCTTCGGGCCCAGCGGGGACACGATCGACCCCAACTGCTACTTCTACCGGGTCAGGGACGGGAAGTTCGCCTACGAGCGCCAAGCCCACCCGAGCGGGTTCATGCTCAAGTAGGAGGACCGGGCGTGGAAGCGACGCCGTTTTCGGGACGGGAGTCGCTGCGCATTCGCGGCGAGCGGGCGCGGCTGGTGCTGACGCTGCTCTGCCTGCCGCTCAGCCTGGCGGTGGTCGGGTTCTTCTTCCAGAACGCGCTCACGCTGCGCAGCGTGGTGCTGATCCTGATCGGCGCGCTGCTCTTCACCGCGCTCAGCCGGGGGCGCTTTTTGGGCGGCGGGGTGCGCATCCGCGAGGGCCAGTTCGAGCACGTCTACGCGGTGGTCGCGGAGTGCGCGCGCACGATCGGGGTCGCGCCCCCGCACGTCTTCGTGCGCGACGACCCGTTCGTTCCGATCGTCGCGATCGGCACCGGCGAGCCCTACGCGCTGGTGATCTCGGCGACCTGGATCGAGCTGTTCTCGCCCGACGAGCTGCGCTTCGTGGTCGGGCGGGAGCTGGCGCACATCGCGGCCGGGCACACCAAGCTGACCTCGCTGCTCTCGGCCAACGGGCGCGAGAACGCGGTCGTCGCGGTGGCCTTCGGGGCTTGGCTGCGGGTCATCGAGTACACCGCCGACCGGGCCGGGCTGCTGTGCTGCGGCTCGCTCAACGCGGCCTTCTCGGCCATCGCGGTCTCGACGTTCCAGCACGTCGGGCGCAAGATCGACCTGCACAGCTTCGCCGAGCAGCGGCGCGAGCTCGACGCCGAGCCGGCCCTGCGGATGGGCGAGTGGCTGAGCGCGACGCCCTACGCCACCAACCGCATCGCGGCGCTGGCGGCGTTCGCGCGCGACCCGCTGTTCCAGACCTGGTCGGCGCGCTTCGCGCAGCGGCGCGACGCGCTCGCGCCCGCGGCCCCGCCCGCGCCGAGCGCGGAGGACGAGCGCAAGCGCTACGCCGGCTTCGGGCGGCGCGTCGCCGCGCTGGCGATCGACTTCGCGGTGATCTCGGCCCTGATGCCCGACCTGAGCGGCGACGCCCCGAACGGAGCGATTCGCAAGGCGGCGGGGCCGGTGCAGGCCGTCATCAGCGACAAGGACGCGCAGCAGGCGCTGGCCCAGGCGCCGCCGGTCGTCAGCGAGGCGGTGCACTCCGTCTTCGGGCTGAGCGCGGGCGGGCCGCACTTCCACGTCGTGACGGACGGGCTGGTGTGGCTGCTGCTCGCCGCCTACGTGGTCGTGCTGGTGGCCTTCGCCGGCCAGACACTGGGGATGATGATCTGCGACCTGCGCGTGGTCGGCGAACGGCGCGAGCGGGTCGGCCTGGGCCGGGCGCTGATGCGCTACGCCTGCCTGCTCGCCAGCATCTCGCTGGTGGTCGGGCTGGTGACGATCTTCCGCCGCGTGCAGCCGTTCGAGACCTGGTCGCGCACGCGCCTGGTCAGCGGCAGCACCGGCGGCCGCGCCTAGCGCGCGGCGGACTCTCGCCGGTGACGGGCGCTAGGTGAGCGGCCGACCGGCGGGGTGGGGCTTCACCGGTGCATCGGCGGGCGGTTCGCCGCGGCGCGGCTCGTCCTCACCGCGCACCGTCGGCGCGTCCTGGGGCGCGCTCGCGGACGCGGACGCATTCTTGCTGCCGGCGCGCTCGGCGGTCGTGTCCTTCGTCGCGGCGCCCTCGCCGACGGTCGCGCCCACGCTCGTCGCGCCGGTCGCGCCGCGCGTCTTGGGATCGCCGTCCGAGGCGGCCTGCTGCGACACGCGCGAGCCGTGCTTCTCGGCGTACACGCGGGTGAACTCCGCGCCGAACAGCAGGATCATCGACGAGTAGTAGATCCACAGCAGCAGCACCAGCAGCGAGCCCGCGGCGCCGTACGCCGAGCCGACCCCGGCCTTGCCGAGGTAGAGCGCGATCAACTGCTGGCCGACCACGAACAGCACCGCGGTCGCGACCGCGCCGACCCAGACGTCGCGCCACTCCACCTTCGCGTCGGGCAAGTACTTGTAGATCAGCGCGAACAGGAGCGAGATCACGCCCACGTTGACGACCCAGTTGACCAGCGCGAACAAGAAGCCCGCGCCGGGGAACGGGAGCAGATGCGTGACGTAGGTCGAGACGAAGGTCAGCGCCGCGCTCAGGATCGTCGTGACGAGCAGCAGGAAGCCGATCACGAGCAGCATTCCCAGCGAGGCGACCTTGTCGCGCACGGTCTGCCAGATGGTGCGCTTCTGGTCCTCGACGTGCCAGACGGTGTTGAGCGAGTCTTGCAGCGCGGCGAACAGCCCCGACGCGCCCAGCGCCAGCGTCACCCAGCCGATGATCTGCGCGATCACGCCCTGGTGCGGCTTGTTGAAGGTCGCGGTGACCATGCCGCGCACCGCGTCGGCCGCGCCCTGACCGGCCGAGCGCCGAATCGCGTCCAGCATCTGGTTCTCGGTCTGGCTGTGAGGGTGCGCTTGCCCGGTCATCCCGAGCACCTGGCCGACCACCGCGATCACGATGATGAACAGCGGCGCGATCGCGAAGATCGTGCTGTACGAGAGCGCGGCGGCCAGACGCGGCGCCTTGTCGGCGTTCCAGCGGGTGTAGGTTTCCTTGAGCATCCCGGCATCGAGGTGCAGCGTCATGGCTGCCTCCTACCCGCATCCGGTACGCCCGCCGTCACGGCGGGTACGACTTCTCTCGCTCGGTCGCAGCGAAAGGGGTCCGTATGGCAACGCACGGCGCGTCGGTGACGGTGAACGCACCGCTCCACCAGGTCTACCAGCTCTACACCCACTTCAACGACTACCCCAAGTTCATGACCTTCGTGAAGGAGGTCACGTACCTGGACGACCAGCGCAGCCACTGGGTCGTCGACGTGGTCGGCAAGCACGAATGGGACGCCGTGAACGAGGGCTGGGTGCCCGACCGGCGCATCGGCTGGCGCTCGGTGGACGGCCTGAAGAACAGCGGCGCGGTGACCTTCGAGTCGCTCGGCCCGGACCGCACCAAGCTGGCGGTCGAGGTCGAGTACGAGCCGCCGGCGGGCCTGCTGGGCACGCTGGGCGAGGCGCTCGGCGCGGGCGGGCAGTTCGAGCGCCGGCTGCAGCACGACCTCGAGCACTTCGCCACCATGGTCGAGCAGGCACCGCCGGGCGCGCTCGACCCGACCTCGTCGGCCTACCTGTTCCACGCCGAATCGGCGGCCGGGCGCGGCGAGACGACGGTCGCCCAGAACGAGTCGATGGGCATGGCCGGCGACGCCGCCACCGACCAGCTCGACACCCTGCCGCCCACGGGGACCGGGGTGGCCGACCCGCCCGGCGGCGTGCGCGGCACGTCCGACGTGGCGCTCGACCCGATCGCGCCGCCCGTGCCCGGCACGTCGAGCACCCGCGAGCTGACCTGAGGCCGACGCCGGGCTGAGCCGAGCGCCCGGGCCGGTGGGCCTCAGCCGGCCGGCCTCAGCGGTCAGTCGTCGAGGTCTTCCGCTTCGTCGTCGTCTTCGTCGTCCAGCTCGTCGTCCTCGTCGTCGAGCTCGTCGTCGTCGAGATCGGGCTCGTCCGAGCCCAGGTGCGGCAGCGGCATCATACGTTGTCCTCGTCGCGGCCCTTCACGCCGCCGGGGACCCCGCCCGGGTAGCCCAGCGTGCCGCGCTTGGCCGCATCGCCGGTGGGCATCGGCCCCGGCCCGTCGTTCTGCGAGGCGTCGGGGTCGAGGGTCTCGGTGGCCTGCACGTCGTCCCGCTGGGCGGGCGAAGGCATCCGTTCTTCGGTCAGATCGTCTTGGTACAGGTCACGCCGTTCCATGCCGCAAGCGTACCCCCGATAGGCGCCCGGAAACGGCGCCCGTCGCTCCCTCGGGTGGAAACCACGCGGCCGGTTCGGTGGTCGGAACGGGCGTGAAAGCGATCCGCGTCGACCGCCTCGGCGGCCCTGAAGTTCTCCAGCTCAGCGACGTCCCGGTGCCCGAGCCCGGCCCGGGCGAGGTCCTGGTCCGCCAGTCGGCGATCGGGATCAACTTCATCGACACCTACCTGCGCGGCGGACTCTACCCGGCCACGCTGCCGTTCGTGCTCGGCCGCGAGGGCGCGGGCACGGTCGAGGCGGTCGGCGAGGGCGTGAGCGAGCCGCGCGTCGGCCAGCGCGTCGCCTACGCGCAATCGGCGCTGGGCGCCTACGCCGAGGCCCACGTCGTGCCGGCCAAGGAGTGCGTCGTCATCCCCGACGGCATCGACGACCGCACCGCCTGCGCCGCGATGCTGCAGGGCATCACCGCCCACTACCTCGCCCACGACACCTATCCGCTCAAGCCGGGCGACGTGGCGCTGATCCATGCCGCGGCGGGCGGCGTCGGCGCGCTGCTGGTGCAGTTCACGAAGCGGGCCGGCGCTACCGTGATCGCGACCGCCGGCGGACCGGACAAAGTGCAGCTCGCCAAGGAAGCCGGCGCCGATCACGTGATCGACTACAAGGCGGTCGACTTCGCCGACGCGGTGCGCGAGCTCGTCGGCGAGCACGCCGTCGACGTGGCCTACGACGCGGTCGGCAAAGACACGTGGGAGCGCAGCATGAACACGCTCAAACCGCGCGGCTACCTGGTGGTCTACGGCAACTCCAGCGGCCCGGTGCCGCCGATCGACCCGCTCAAGCTGATGAGCGCGGGCTCGCTGTACGTGACGCGGCCGACGATCGGGCACTACCTGCGCACGCGCGAGGAGCTGCTGGCGCGCGTGAACGATATTTTCGGCGCGGTCGCAGCGGGGACGCTGAAGGTGCGAGTCGGGGAGGCGTACCCGCTGGCGGACGCGGCCCAGGCGCACCGCGATCTGGAGGCTCGGAAGACGGTCGGGAAGCTGTTGTTGATTCCGTAGGTCGCAGGCCTTTGGGAACACTGGTACGCGATAGCCCTGCCCCACGTATCCCGCGACGACCCAGCACTTGCTCTTGCGCCCAAATGGCGTACATTTAGAGATCAAATGACACACGAGATGAAGAGCATCATCGCGATCCTAGGAGGCGAAGCGACCCTCGGTCGTCGAGCGATCCGCAGCGATCGCGATCTCGATACGCTCATTCACGAGGGCCTCCCCGTCACCGCGCTCGACCACGCCATCGTTGCCTTGGGAACCACTCAGCGTGCG
>JASLGJ010000381.1 GCA_030150085.1 Candidatus Elarobacter sp.
CAAGCGCGGCGACGAGATCCTCTCGATGTCCAAGCGCGCGGGCACGCTGCTCACGCTGGCCGACGTGATCGACGAGGTCGGCGTCGACGCGGCGCGCTTCTTCTTCGTCATGCTCTCCACCGACCAGCCGCTGACGTTCGACCTGGAGCTGGCCAAGAAGCAGTCCAACGACAACCCGGTGTTCTACGTGCAGTACGGCCACGCGCGCATCGCCTCGGTGCTGCGCAAGGCACGCGAGAACGCGCCCGGCGCGCTCGCCGCGGCGGAACGCGGCGAACATCTCGACCGGCTGGTCGAGCCGGCGGAGCTGGCCCTGGCGCGCCGGCTGGCCGATTTCGGCGCGACCGTGGCGGGCGCCGCGCGGGCCCGCGCGCCGCACCGCCTGACCAAGTACGCGCGCGACCTGGCGGGCGAGTTCCACCAGTTTTACGACGCCTGCCGGGTGCTCACCGAGGACGCGCCGCTGACCGCGGCCCGCCTGGGCCTGGCCATCGCGACCAAGACCGTGCTCGCCACCACGCTCGCGCTGTGCGGGGTGAGCGCGCCGGAGTCGATGGAGCGCACGACATCGGATACGGCCGCGTAGTGGTCTGCGAGACCGCCAGCGCCCGGGGCGAGCGGAGGACGAGCGCGTGCGCGTGCTGATGCTGGGCGGAACGGTGTTCCTGGGGCGGCACACCGTCGAGGCGCTGCTCGCGCGCGGGCACGAGGTGACGCTGTTCCACCGCGGGCAGCGCGGAGTCGACCTGTTCCCGCAGTTGGAACGCGTGCTGGGCGACCGCCTGACGGACCTCGACCGCCTGCCGGAGGGCGCGCGCTGGGACGCGGTGGTCGACCCCTCGGGCTACGTGCCGGGCGCCGTCGCGACCAGCGCGCGCGCGCTGCGCGAGCGCGCCGAGCACTACGTCTTCATCTCGACCATCGGCGTCTACGACGCTTCGCTGCCCGCGCTCGACGAGGACAGCCCGCTCGTCGCGCTGCCGGAGGGCGCGTCGCGCGAGGTGATGACGCTCGAGACGTACAGCCCGCTCAAGGCGCTCTGCGAGCGGGCCGCGGCCGACGCCTTCGGCGCGGAGCGCACGCTGCTGGTGCGGCCGGGGCTGATCGTCGGGCCCCACGATCCCAGCGACCGCTTCACCTACTGGCCGCTGCGCTTCGCGCGCGGCGGCGACGTGCTGGTGCCCGACGACCTCGACGCCCCGGTGCAGATCATCGACGCGCGCGACATCGCCGACTTCGTCGTGCGCGCCATCGAGCGGCGCACCGCGGGCGTCGTCAACGCGGTCGGCCCGGCGCAGACGCTCACGCTGCGCGAGCTGTTGAGCGCCTGCGCCGACGCGAGCGGCGCGCCCAGCCGCATGGTGCCGGTTCCGCTCGCGGCGCTGGCCGAGCACGGGATCGGCGAGTGGATCGACCTCCCGGTCTGGATCGATCCCCACGGCGACAGCATCGGCATGCGGGCCGTCTCGACCGCGCGCGGTCTCGCGCTGGGCATGACGTACCGCCCGCTCGCGCAGACCGTGGCCGACACGCTGCGCTGGGCGCAAGAAGAACGCGGCGGCGCCCCGCTCAAAGCGGGCCTGACGCCCGAGCGCGAGAACGCCGCGCTTGCCGCCGTACCGCGCTAGAGCGGCTTGGTCAGCATGCGGCGCTCGGTGACGAAGCCGGCCGCGTCGTAGAGCGCGCGCGCGGCACGGTTGTCCTCGGTCACCATCAGGCTCACGTAGGGCAGGCCGCGCGCGCGGGCGGCGACTTCGGCGGCGTCCATGAGCGCGCGGCCCGCACCGCGCCGGCGCGCGAACGGCTCGACCGCGGTGTAGGCCACGAAGGCCTGCGGACCGGTCGTCACCTCGTCCGGGACGTCGAACAGCAGCAGCAGGAAGCCGACCTGCACGCCGTGCTCCTCGGCGATCAGCACCAGGTGGTCGCGGGTGAAGACGAACTCGATCAGGCGGTCGAACGAGTCGACCACGTCGTCGTAGCGCGCGGCGCGCAGCGCCGAGACGCTGCTCGCGCCGCTGCGCCGCCCCAGCTCGCGGACGAAGTCACGGTCCCGCTCGCCGCCCGAGCGGACCGTGACCGCGGTCTCAGGCGTGGGCGGGAACCAGCGCGGCCAGCGCCTCGACCACCGCCGCGTTGTCCTCGGGGGTGCCGATCGTGATGCGCAGCCGGCCCGGCATGCCCAGCGCGTCGCCGCTGCGGGTCACGATCCCGCGCTGCATCAGCGCCTCGTAGGCCTCGTTCGCCGTGCCGGGCACCGAGACGGCGTAGAAGTTCGCCGCGGTCGGGTACGCGTG
The DNA here is from genome assembly GCA_030150085.1 of Candidatus Elarobacter sp. Lineage (GTDB taxonomy): Bacteria > Vulcanimicrobiota > Vulcanimicrobiia > Vulcanimicrobiales > Vulcanimicrobiaceae > Vulcanimicrobium. The sequence goes on from JASLGJ010000381.1 coordinate 2,298, forward strand.
CAGCCCGATCCGCTCGAACGCCGGGTAGAGATACGCCTTGCCCTGCTCGTTGACGCTCAGCGCGTAGGCGGCCCACTCGCGGTCGTCCAGCGCGGCCAGCGCCGCCACCGCCGCCGGGCGGGCGAGGTTGAACGGCAGCCGCACGCGCTCGGCGTAGGCCAGCAGGTTGGGGTCGCCCAGCGCGTAGCCGAAGCGCAGCGCGGCCAGGCCGTAGATCTTGGAGTGCGTGCGCAGCACGATCGTGCCGGGCCGGTCGCGCACGTAGTCGGTGCCCTCGACCGAACCGGCCGGCATGTACTCCTTGTACGCCTGGTCGATCATCAGGATCACGTTCTCGGGCAGGGCCTTGGCGAAGCGGTCGAAGGCGTCGGCCTCGACCCGCGTCGCGGTCGGGTTGTTCGGGTCGACCACGACCACGATCTTGGTGCGCGGGGTGACCGCGGCCAGCATCGCGTCGAGGTCGTGCACGCCGTCGCGCAGCGGCACCTTGACCGGCGTGCCGCCGAAGGTGATCGTGTCGATCGGGTAGAGCGAGAAGGTCGGGTCGGCCACGACCACTTCGTCGCCGTGCGAGACCAGCGCGGTGAAGAGCGTGCGCACGACCTCGTTCGAGCCGTGGCCGATCATGACGTGATCGATGCCGAAGCCGTAGGGCTCGGCCAGCCGCGCGCGCAGCGGGCTGTGGTCGTCGTCGACGTACACGTGCAGCTCGGGCATCGAGCGGAAGGCCGCCTCGGCCAGGGGCGAGGTCCCGAGCGGGTTCTCGTTCGAGGACAGCTTGATGAAACGGTCGAGCCCGTAGCGCGCCTGGGCCTGCGACACGGTCGTGCCGGGCTTGTACGGCTTGAGGGTGGTGATCTCGGGGCGAACGAGCTTGCTGTAGTCCACGGGACCCTACTTCGCGCTCAGGTAGCGCGAGCCCGGCTCGCTGAGGGCCTGTCCCGCGGCGCACTGCGGGCAGTGCTCGGGATCGTAGGACTCGATGGGCAGGTCGAGCAGGGCGTGGGTGGGCAGCCCGAAGTCGGCCGGCGCGCGCTGTACGATGACTCCCACTCCGACGACGGTCGCACCGCGCGCGCGCACGACCTCGAGCACCTCGCGCACCGAGCCGCCGGTGGTGACCACGTCCTCGACCACGTACGCGCGGTCGTTCGGCCCCAGCGCGAAGCCGCGCCGCAGGACCGGCGCGCCCTGCTCCTTCTCGACGAAGATGCCCAGCGTGCCGAGCTGGCGGGCCGTCTCGTAGCCCAGCACGATTCCGCCCACCGCCGCGCTCACCACGACCGTCGGCTCGAGCGGCCGAGCCCGCTCCGCCAGCGCCGCGGCGACGCGCTCGACCAGCGCGGGGTCCTCGAGGATGCGGAACTTCTGCACGAAGCGCTCGGAGTGGCGGCCCGACGAGAGCCGGAAGTGCCCGCTCAGGATCGCGCCGCGCGCTTCGAGCTCGTGCAGCAGCGTGCCGGCCTCGCTCATCCGCGCAGCTCCGCCAGGATCGCGCGCGCGGCCTCCAGCGGGTTGCCGTCGGCGGCGATCGGCCGCCCGACGACCGCGTAGTCGACCCCGGCCGCGCGCGCCTCGCGCGGCGTCACGGCGCGCTTCTGGTCGCCGTGCGCGCTGCCGCCGGGCCGAATCCCGGGGCAGAACGTCCCGAACTCGGTCCCGAAATACGCCTTGAGGTCGGCCGCCTCGCGCGCGCTGCAGACCACGCCCGCGCAGCGCGCGTCGCGCGCCAGCGCGGCCAGCCGGGTGACGTTCTCGCCCGGCCCGCCGCTCAGGCCCAGCTCGCCCAGGTCGGTGTCGCCCAGGCTGGTCAGGAGCGTGACCGCCATGACCTGCGGCACCGGCATGCTCAGCTCGGCCGCGCGCTCGCGCGCCGCTTCGACCGCCGCTTCGAGCATCGCTGCCCCGCCCAGCGCGTGCGCGGTCAGGATGCGAACGCCCGGCCGCAGCACCGCGCGCACCGCGGCGTGGACGGTGTTGGGGATGTCGTGCAGCTTGAGGTCGAGCGCGTACGGGGCCGAACGCTCGGCCAAAACCGCCTCGAGCCGGGCGCCGTAGCGGTAATAGGCCTCGTAGCCGACCTTGAAGAGGACGCCGAGCGGGGCCAGCATGTCGACCAAAGTCGCAGCACGTTCGAAATCGGGAACGTCGAGCGCGACGACCAGTTCGGGGGCGATCATTTCACAAACTTTCTCTTAATCGCTTGCAAGAACTTCGTCTCTGCCGATAACGTTAGCAGTGTACCGGTTCTCGAAAGGAGAGCCGGAAAGGAGAAACGAGATGCCCGGAATCCAGGTCTTCAAGACGCTAGCCGACGCGCTTCGAGCGGGCTACCACGTCTACGACCGCACCGAACACGGCTATCTCGTCCGCACGCGGACCGCTTCCGGCTGGGCGATGGCCCTGGTCAGTTGCCGCTAACGTAACCCACGCGCGAACGGAATCGAAGGGGACGAGCCGCCCAGGCGGCTCGTCCCCTTCGTCTTTTCTGCCGGCCGCCCGGGCGCTCAGCGCAGGTCGGGCGGGGCGGGCGGCTTGCCGATCTCCTCGAACGGCGAGCGGCCGGGCTGCTGGGGCTGCCAGGGCGGCGGCGCCCCGAAGCCCGAGCCGGGCGGCGGGGGCGGTGCGCCCGGGCCGGGCGGGGGCGGGGGCACGTAGCTGGCGCGGGGCCCGCCGACGCCGGGGAGCTGGGCTCCCGAGAGCAGGGCGATGATGACCTGGGCGATGCCGACGAACATCGGGATCAGCCCGCCCAGCAGCCACGGCCCGCCGTGGAAGCCCGGCGTGAGCGGCGTGCCGCCGATGAACGACAGCCCGAGCAGGATCGCGAAGCCGACGAAGGCCGTCCGGATGCCCTTGTAGAGGGCCCGCTGGGGCTCGTCGTCGTAGCCCGCCCAGCCCACCGGCCCGGCGGTCTGGGACTGGGCCTGCCAGGCGCCGCCGGCGCCCCAGCCGTTCGCCCCTTGGGCGCGGCGCCAGTCGCGGTAGGCCTTGCGGCCGGCCCCGGCGGGCGGGACGATCCCGTGGCGGATCATCTCCAGCCGCTCGCGGTGGGCCAGCACCCGGGTCACGATGAAGGCCAGCACGGGCGCGCCGAACAGGAAGAAGAACAGGGCGATCGGGACGAGGACGTTCTCGAGCATGGCTAGGCGTGCGCTCCCTGGGTGATGGTGATGGAACCGTCGCCGCTGGAGATCTCGAAGCGGCCCCGGCCGGAACCGATCCGCACGACGCGCTCGTGCCGGACGGCGCCGCCGTCGTCGGCGGACGTGGGGGTGGACTCGGTCAAGCCGGCCGGGAGGTCGATCCGGCCGTCGCCCGTGCGGGCGGTCAGGGTGGTGTCGCTGTCGGGCGTGTAGGCGAGCCGGACGCGGCCGTCCTTGGTCGCGATCGCGCCCTCGCCCAGGCGGACGCCGGTGGCCTCGATCCGGCCGTCGTCCGTCCCGGCCGTGAGCCGGTCGGCGACCACCCGGGTCAGGATCAGGCGCCCGTCGGCGGTGTGCGCGCTGACGTTCGCGCCCTGCACGTCGACCAGCTCCAGCAGGCCGTCGTCGGTGCTCACGTCGAGGTCGCCGCGGTGGTTGCGGACGTGGAGCGAGCCGTCGCTGTTGTGGGCGGTGAAGCGGGCCCGCAGGCCGCTGGCCTCGACCCGGTCGTCGGCCGACACCTCGACCCGGGCGGCGGGCGGGACGGTGACCGTCACCAGGTGCACCAGGCTGCCCATCATCACGTGCAGGCCCGCGTCGCCGGGCGAGCTGACCCGCAGGCCGTCGGCGGTCTGCTCGACCGCGACGTGCCGCACCTCGCCGCTGACCCAGCCCTCGCGGCGGATCTGCTCCACGACCCGCACCCCCGGAGTGGGCGCGGCCGCGATCACGACCCGCACGTCCTTGACGTCGACCACGACGTGCGGGGCCGGGCCGGTGGTGAAGGAGCGGTCGAGCGCCGGCGCCGCCGCGGCGCCGACGCGCGGGCCGAAACCGTGGTGGCCGAAGTGCCCGGGGCCGAAGCCGCCCGCCCGGGCCGGGCGGGGGCTGAAATCGCCGGTCAGCGAGCGGACCGCGGCCCCCGCGATGGCCAGCTCGACGACGACCAAGGCGCCGATGAGGGTCGAGCGAGAAATCATGCCCCATGTACGACCCGGCCCGCGGTGAGTTTCGCCGGGGGCGAAACCCGCTTGCCCCTCGCGCGTACATGCAGGCACCATGGGGGCTGCGCTCGCGGTGGATCCGCCGGTAGCCGCGCCGGTCGTCGACGACCAGGCGCTGATCGCGGCCGCCCTGGCGGGCCACGGGGAGGCCTTCGGGGAGCTCGTGGCGCGCTACCAGCGCGCGGTCTACAACCTCGCGGTGCGGACCCTGCGCGACCGCACCGAGGCCGAGGACGCCACCCAGGAAGCCTTCCTGCGAGCCTACCGGGCGCTGGGCTCGTTCCGGCCCGGAGCCAAGTTCTCGACCTGGATCTTCACCATCTGCTACCGGGCCTGCTGCGACCGCCTGGCCAAGCGCAAACGCCTCTCCGGCGACGAGCCGGCCGACTGGGCCGACCCCGCCGCCGGGCCCGAGGCACTGGCCGAGCGCAACGACGAGGCGCGCCGGCTGCGGGCGGCGATCGACCGGCTGCCCGAGAAATACCGCACCGTGGTGACCCTCTATCACTTGCAAGGAAAGCAGTACGAGGAGATTGCAACCGTCTTAAATCTTCCGCTCGGAACCGTGAAAACGCACCTCTTCCGGGCCAAAGAACAGTTGCGGAAAGCACTAGCCCTATGACGTACGACGACGACGCCCTCGACCGCGCCCTCGCCGCGCTCCCCCTGGAGGAGCCGCCGGCGGACTTGCACGCCCGCATCATGGCCGCCACGGTCGATGCGCCGGCGCCGGCCACCGCGCTGCTGCCCGGCTGGGAGCTGTGGCTGGTCGCGATCCTCTCCAGCCTGGCGCTGTGGCTGGCCTGGCTGTTCGTCACCACCCCGCACGCCGTCGAGCGGCTGACCTTCGCCATCGAGCGCCTCGTCGAGGCGGGCGGGCCGAGCTCGGCCTCGACCCTGCTGTGGGTCGCGGTGGGCGTCTCGGCCGCCTGGTGGGTGACCCAGATCAGCATCCCGCAGCCGCAGGCGCAGAAGATCCGCCCGCGGTGAAGTCCGGTCCGGGAACCGACGCCGCGCTCAACGGGAACGGGAACGGCGAGCGCAAGTACAAGATCCTGCTGGTCGAGGACGACGCCCAGATCCTGCGCGTGCTGAGCCTGGAGCTGCAGCACGAGGGCTACGACGTCGAGACCGCCAGCGACGGCCTCTCGGGCCTGGAGAAGGCGCTCAAGGAGCCCGATCTGGTCGTGCTCGACCTGATGCTGCCCAAGCTCGACGGGCTCGAGGTCTGCGCCCGGGTGCGGGCCAAGTCGCGCGTCCCGATCATCATGCTGACCGCCAAGGACCGCATCCCCGACCGCGTCGCGGGGCTCGACCGCGGGGCCGACGACTACGTGGTCAAGCCGTTCTCGATCGAGGAGCTGCTGGCGCGCATCCGGGCCCGCCTGCGCGAGCGCGCCCCCCAGGACAACCTGCTGACGGTCAAGGACCTGACCATGGACCGCGACCGCCACGAGGTCACCCGGGCCGGCCAGCTCATCCACCTCACCGCCAAGGAGTACGCGCTGCTGGAGTACCTGCTGCTGCACCGCAACAAGGTCCACTCGCGCGACGAGCTCTTCAACGGCGTCTGGGGGAGCGATTTCCTGGGCGACTCCAACCTGATCGACGTCTACATCCGCTACCTGCGGGGCAAGATCGACGACCCGTTCGAGGACAAGCTGATCCAGACGGTGCGCGGCGTCGGCTACGCCCTCAAGGAATGAGCGGGCCCGGCCCTAGGAACTGATTGACGACCAGCCTGCGCGTCCGCATTGCGGCGTGGTACGCCGCCCTGATCGTGGTCGTGGTCGCGCTCGGCGCGGTCGCGATCGACTTCGCGTTCCGCTCGCTGCTGATCGACCAGGCCCGCCTGGCGATCCAGCAGACCGCTGACCAGATCGAGCGCACCGCGGTCGCCGCGGCGACGTTCGCCTTCACCGAGGGCCCGCTGGTGCTGGTGCTCTCCGACCGCCCGACGCTCGACCGCTGGGCCTCGGCCAACGAGTACGTCCAGATCGACACCCTGCGCGGCCAGGTGCTGGGCAAGAGCTCGAACCTGGGCGGGCTGACCTTCCCCCCGCTGGCCGCCGCCGAGCGCGACCGCCAGGTGCAGATCATGCGCGTGCCGGGCGACCCGCCCGGCTCGATGCTGGTGCTCGACCGGGTCCTGACCGACACCGCCGGCCACCCCATCGCGGTGGCCCACGTCGGGGCCCGGCTGGACGACGTCGACGCGCTGACCCGGCGCGCGCGCACGATCCTGCTCTTCGTCACCGCGGGCGCGCTGCTGGCCGTCCTGGTCGCGTCGTACTTCATCGCCGGGACGGCGATCGACCCGATCCAGCGCCTGACCGCGGCGATCGACGAGATCGGCTCGGAGCGGCTCGACCGGCGCCTGCGCTGGAAGCGGCGCGACGAGGTCGGCCGGCTGGCCGAGGCCTTCGACGCGATGCTCGACCGCCTGCAGTCGGCCTTCGCGCGCGAGCGGCAGTTCATCAGCGATGCCTCGCACGAGCTGCGCACCCCGCTGACCGTGATCAACGCCAACGCCCAGATGCTGCAGCGCTGGGGCGACCGCGACCCGCAGGTGCGGACCGACTCGATCGCCGCCATCGCCGAGGAGAGCGGGCGCCTGGCGGAGATGGTGTCGGGGATGCTGACCCTGGCCAAGGCCGAGTCGGGCGACGCCATCCCCAAGGAGCCGCTGGTGCTCGAGCGGCTGGTCGACGACGTGGTGGCGCACGCCCGCGAGCGGGCCGAGGGGCGCGGGCTGGCGCTCGCCACCCACCACCCGGCGGGCGCGGCGACGATCGTCAGCGGCGACGCCGGCCTGCTGCGCCAGCTCGTCGGCAACCTGGTCGACAACGCGCTCAAGTTCACCCCCGCGGGAACGGTCGACGTGACGGTGGCCCGGGACGGCGACCGGGCCCGGATCGAGGTCGCCGACAGCGGCCCGGGGATCGAGGCCGAAACGGCCGACCGGCTCTTCGACCGCTTCTTCCGCGGCGACCCCTCGCACGCGCGCACGGTCGAGGGCACCGGCCTGGGCCTGGCGATCGTGCGCAGCATCGCGCGGGTCCACCGCGGCACGGTCGCGGCCCGGCCGCGCCCCGAGGGCGGCTCGCTCTTCACCGTGACCCTGCCGGCCGAGCCCGAAAGCCTCACGGCCGATCAATGACCGGCCGGGGGTCGGGGCGCTACCATCGGCTGGTGGACGTCCTCCGGTTCCGGGTTCCGCGCTGGCTCGCGGGACTCTGCGTACTCGTGCTCGGGTGCGTCGCCGCGCCCGCCCCGGCGCGCGCGGCGACGTCCTCGTTCGACGTGGGCGACCAGGCCTGGGTCCAGATCGCGCTGCGCGGCAAGGGCAACGAGCTGACCGTGCGGACCTGGGACCGCCCCACGGTGCAGGTCGACTCGGGCGACGACGCGCCCGCGATCGAGCGCCGCACCATCGCGACCGGCACCCCGCAGTACCCGCTCACGGCGGTGATCCCGCCCTTCGCCTGGAGCGCGAAGGCGGACGGCCAGACCACCACCCAGGGCGTCTTCCCGCCCGAGGACTTCCCCTTCGCGCCGCTGCGCCCGGGCATCCACGACCTGGTCAAGGTGAGCGCCGACGAGGGCGCGCGGCTGGTCGTCACCGTGCCCGCCGGGACCGGCGTGCTGCGGGTGCAGATGGGCGCGGGCACGACCGCGATCGAGGGCTACCACGGCGCGAACCTGTTCCTGATCCAGGGCGCGGGCCGGGTCCAGCTCAGCGGCGTCACCTCGACGGCCTTCGCGCAGATGAGCTACGGCACGCTCTACGCCGCGGACTCGGCGTTCGACCGCATCCGGGTGCGCACGGTCGACACCCACGTCGTGTTCGAGCACTGCCGCGGCAAGCAGATCGAGACCTCGACCATCAGCGGCAGCATCGTCTACGACGGCGGCACGTTCGACCCGGGCCTGGCGCGCTTCGAGTCGCAGAGCGGCAACATCGCGCTGGGCGCGGTCGGCGCGGCGCAGCTCTCCGGCCGCTCGGGCGACGGGCGGGTCTACACCTGGGTCCAGCACCGGGCCAGCAGCGACCAGCGCGGCGAGGGCGACGCGAGCCTGACGGTCGGCAGCAACGGCCCGCTGGTCAACGCGATCAGCACGCACGGCAACGTGTACCTGTACGACGGCACGCTGGCCTCGCGCCGCCGCCTCGCGCCGGAGTGGCGCGGGGTGCGCCAGCTCTTCACCTCGCGCCGCCGCCCGGCCGTGCAGGGGCGCCCGCTCGCGCCGG
>JASLGJ010000581.1 GCA_030150085.1 Candidatus Elarobacter sp.
GAAGCGAGCGCGGTGAACTTATTGGGATGCGAGCGGAACGGCAGCCCGGTCAGCTCGGCGATTTTCTTGGCGGTGCGCTCGCCGAACTCGGGATGAGCGTTGAGGCCGGTGCCGACCGCGGTACCGCCGATGGCGAGGTCGTAGAGGTCGTCGAGCGCGAGCTCGCAGCGGCGCAGGTCGCGGTCGAGCTGGCTGACGTAGCCCGAGAACTCCTGTCCGAGCGTCAGCGGCGTCGCGTCCTGCAAGTGCGTGCGGCCGACCTTGACGATGTCCTTCCACTGCTGCGCCTTCGCGTCGAGCGCGTCGCGCAGCGCGCGCACGGCCGGCAGCATCGCGACCATCGCTTCGGCCGCGGCCATGTGCATCGCGGTCGGGAACGTGTCGTTCGACGACTGCGACATGTTGACGTGGTCGTTCGGGTGGATCGGCTTCTTCGAGCCCATCTCGCCGCCGGCGATCTCGATCGCGCGGTTCGAGATGACCTCGTTGACGTTCATGTTGGTCTGGGTGCCCGAGCCGGTCTGCCAGACGCGCAGCGGGAAGTGCTCCTGCAGCTTGCCGGCGATCACCTCGTCGGCCGCCTGCCTGATGAGGCCGGTCTTCTCGTCGTCGAGCTTGCCCAGGTCGCGGTTGACCAGCGCGGCGGCCTTCTTGAGCACCGCCATCGCGCGGATGATCTCGCGCGGCATCACGTCGCGGGGCGTCGAGTCGTCGCCGATCTCGAAGTGGATCAGCGAGCGGGCGGACTGCGCGCCGTAGTACTTGTCGGCGGGGACGTCGATCTTCCCCATCGAGTCGCTCTCGACGCGTTTCGCGCCGACCGAGCCGTTCGTCGTGGTGGTAGCCATAGCAGGGGAAGGATTCGGCGCCCCGAGGCGCGGGCACTGCGCGAGAAAGGTCGCAGCCCGGGCTAGGCCAGCTCCCCGCCCGGGGCGTATACTCGATGAACAGCGCGATCCCAGGGAGGAGCGTCAACCATGCGTTTGGTCCCGATCATCGCCGTCGCCGCGGCGCTCCTCCTGAGCGCGGCCGGCCCGGCGTTCGCCGAGACGAGGGTCATCATCCCGGCCGGCTCGCCCGCGGCGATCGACCCCAGCGTGCTCGACGCGGCGCGGGCCAAGGTCGCCGCGGGCGACACCCGGGGCGCGATCGCGGGCCTGGCGCCCTACGTCGCCGACCACCCGACCGACGTTCCCGCCGCGCGCCTGCTGGGCGATCTGTACTTCCGCGTCCCCGACTACCCCAAGGCGGAGCGGGTCTGGAAGGCGATCATCGCGGCGCAGCCGGGCGACAAGGAGACCCACAACCGGCTCGGCTCGCTCTACGCCGTCCAGGACCGGATCGACGAGGCGGTGGCCGAGTTCCAGAAGAGCCTGCCCAGCCGGGCCGGCTACGAAGGGCTGATCCTGGCCCACAAGAAGGCCGGCGACCTGCCGCAGTTCGTGGCCAAGATGCAGTACGCGGCCGACGAGCACCCCTTCGATCCCGCCGCGTGGGCCGATCTGGGCCGCTTCCGGCGCGCCATGCGCGAGTACGACCGCGCGCTGGACGCGTTCAACCACGTGGTCGGGCTGCAGCCCAAGTCGTGCCTGGCCCGGGTCGACGCCGCCAACGTGCTGGTCGACCTGCAGCGGATCGACCCCGCGATCGCGCACCTGCAGAAGTGCCTGACGAGCGAGCCCAACTACTACCCGGCGGTGGTGAACCTGGGCGAGGCGTACCTGGAGAAGAACGCCGTCGCGACCGCGCGCCCGTACTTCGACCGCGCGCTGCAGATCCGCCCCGAGGGCAGCGAGGCGCTGGTCGACATCGGCTACATCCTCGACCTGCAGGGCGACTGGAAGGGCGCCGTCGCGTACTACAACCGCGCCATCGTGTCCGATCCGCTCCGCCCCGAGGCCTACATCGACCTCGGCTACGACTACAACGAGCACCGCCTGTTCGCGCTCGCCGAAGCGGCGTTCCTCAAGGGCCTGAGCGTGTCGTCCGACGACGGCCGCCTGCACTACATGCTCGCGGTGACGTACAACCTGCAGGGCAAGATCCCGCTGGCCCGGGCCCAGTACCGCCTGGCGATCGAGTCCGAGGAGACCGACGTGGTGCGCGCGGCGCGCAGCGAGCTGGCGCTGCTGCCGCCGGGCTGACCGCTACTCGTACTCGCCGCGCAGCTTCGCCAGCGTCAGCCTGTCGCTGGCGACGCGGCCGTCGGCGCGCAGGACGTCGACGTCGCAATCGGGGTAGTGCTTCTCGAAGCGAGCGCGCTTCCAGTCGGCGACGGAGAACGCGTTGCGCGCGGAGCGCGCGTACTTGGGGGCGTAGCTGGGCAGGTTGGCGCGGTCGCCGTGGATGACGACGTCGAAGCCTTCGACCGTTCTGATGTCGCGCTCCACGCGCTTTACGTTAGGCACGGTCACCGGTGTTCGCTCTTCCGGGGCACGGAGCCTCGGCCGCGCGCGGGCCCACGCGAGACCCAGTGCTCGCTTTGTCAGGGCATCGTAACGAGCGGAGGGGTGCTGGGCAGTTCGCATCCTGTCGGAAACGGTCGAAAGCCCGTACAATCGGGAGGCTGTCTCTTCGCGCCATCGACCGCGGCCGAGCCGCGAGCGGGTCGGATGTGCAGACGGTACGCGCTTGAGAGGGGGCAGGTGTCGTGTCGATTCATTCCGTGCTGTTCGAGCGCGCGTCGTCGCCGATCGTCGTCTACGACGCGCGGACGCTGCGGTTCTTGGCCGCCAACGACGCGGCGCTCGCCCTGGCGGGCCGCTCGCGAGACGAGCTGCTCGCGCTGACGTTCGCCGACCTGCGCCGGCGGGCCGAGCCCGCGCAATCCCCGGCCGGCGAGCCCGCGGCCGCCGATACCGCCTGCGAGGCCGGCGCGGTCTGGCTCTACCACCACCCGGACGGCTCGCCGCGCCACGTCAAGATCGCCGCCAACCTGCCGCTGGAGTACGAGGGCCGGCCCGCGGTGCTGGCCGTGTACCTGGACGCGACGGCGTACAACCACCGCATGGTCCAGCTGCAGGCCTATCAGGAACTGCTGCAAGGGGCGCAGGAGCTCGCCGAGCTCGGCACGCTCATCGTCGACCTGCGCGACGAGGTCCACCGGCTGGGCGGGACGCTGGTCCGCGCGTACGGCCGCAGCGAGTTCCCGCTCGCGGAGGCGCGCGCCGAGATGCAGCGCGTCTGGCACCCGCAGGAAGGCGCCGAGCTGCGCAAAGTGCTCGCCGCGCTCGAGCGCCGCGAGCCGTACGAGGGCGAATACCGGATGATCGTCGACGGGAAGGAGCGCTGGTTCCACGGGCGGGTGAAGGCCCTGCGCGGGCGCGACGGCGCACCGCTCGGGATGATCGGCGTCTCGGTCGACATCACCGAGCGCAAGCGCGAGAGCGAGCGGCTGCGCGCGCTGGCCTTCGGCGACGCGGCGACCGGGCTGCCCAACCACGCCGCGCTGCTGGAGCGGCAGGAGCCCGTCGGCGCCCTGGTCCTCGTGCGCGTCCAGTGGAGCGCCGTCGAGCGCCGGCAGTCGTACGACCTGCGCGCGCGCGACGCGCGAGCGGTCGCCGCGGTTCTGCGCGAGCTGGCGCCCGCGTCGGCGATGCTCGCCCGCTACGGCGACGAGACGTTCGCGATCGCGCTTCCGCCCGGCCGGCGCGTGCGCGTTCCGCTTCCGCTCGCCAAGCGCATCGTCACGGCGTTCGAACGGCCGGTCAGCTGCGGCGAGGACGAGCTGCTGGTCGTCCCGGCGGTGGGCATCGCGGTCGCCGAAGCGGGCGCGGAGCTGCCCGAGCTCGCCCGGCGCGCCGAGGCCGCGCTGTACGAAGCGCAGCGCGCCGAGAGCCGCACGGCGGTCTACACCGCCGAGCTGGACCGCGTCCGCGACCGCCGCGCGAAGATCGAGCACAGCTTGCGAACGGCGCTCGACGAGCACCGCACCAGCATCGCGTACCAGCCGATCATCTCCTTGCGCACCGGGCGCGTCGTCTCGGCCGAAGCGCTGATGCGCTGGAACTGTCCCGGCATCGGGCTCGTGCCTCCGAGCGAGTTCATCGAGATCGCGGAGGAGAGCGGGACCATCGTTCGGCTGGGCGAGTGGATCCTGCGCGAGGCGTGCGCCCAGAACCGGCGCTGGCAGCTCGAAGGCTTGGGCCCGATCCGCATCACGGTGAACGTCTCGGTCCGCCAGCTCAAGCAGTCCGAGTTCTTGCGGCTCGTCAGCTCGATCTGCGAATCGACCGGCCTGGACCCGTCGTTCGTGGAGCTGGAGGTGAGCGAGCTCATCGCCGTCGAGCGCGGCGGCCAAGCGATGCGCAACCTCGAGGCGCTGCGCCGGTTCGGCGTCCGCATTGCGGTGGACGACTTCGGCACCGGCTACAGCGCGCTCAGCTACCTCGCCACGCTGCCGCTGGACACGCTCAAGCTCGACCGCACCTTCATCGCGCCGCTCGGTCACGACGAGTTCCAGGCGCAACTGACCGCGGCCGTCATCGATCTCGCGCACGGGCGCGGTTTGACCGTGGTCGGCGAAGGCGTCGAGTCGAGCGCGCAGCTCGACTGCCTGCGGGACGCCGGCTGCGACCAAGTCCAGGGCTATCTGCTGGGCCGCCCGGCGAGCGCCGACGACCTCGCGGCGCTGCTGCGGCGCGAGCGCCTGTCCTAAAGCGTCCGCCCCGCGTCAGCGGTCGAGGCGGCCGGCGGCGACGAGCCCGGCCAGCTCTTCGAGGAAGACCGTTCGGGTCGTGCGCGATTCGGGCCGGCGGAAGATGCGGTCCTGGAGCATCACGTGGCTGCGGATCGCGCCGATGAAGTTTTCCGCGGCCGCGTACGCGTCGCGCCAGTCCGCGAACCGGCGCAGGGCGGCGGCGAGGTCGGCGACGATGGCCTGCTCGGCCTCGCTCAAGCGCGCTTGCCGTTCGGGCGCGACCGGCAGGCGCTGGGTCCACAGCGCATACCAAACGCTGCAGCCCTCGACGTGGTAGAGGTAGACGGTTCCGCACGAGACGAGCAGGTGGCGCAGTCCCGTCGCGCGCTGGATCGCGGCGCTCATCGCCTCGCGCACCGCCGTCAGGCGCTCCGCTCCGTACTCGATCACCGCGTCGAGGAGCAGCGCTTTGTGCGGGTAGTAGCGGTAGACCAGCGTTTCGGCGATCCCGCACGCGCGCGCGACCTGGCGCATGCTGCAGCCTTCGTAGCCGTGGTCGGCAAAGAGATCGAGCGCCGCGCGAACGATACCCGTTCGCCGCGCGGTGTTGCGCGGGCGCCCGCGCGTGGTGCCCGGTGGTTTCATTCCCGGTCACTGTACGCACCCGGCGGCGCCGTGTAAAGAAATCGTGTCGCGCGCGCGGTGACCTGACGAGACCGCGCCGGTCTCTCGTGGTTCTTACCGCCGCCGCCTCATTTGTCAAGGAATCGTCAAGGAAATCTTGGGACCGGCGCATTCGCTCGGGAAGCGGCGGCGGTGCTCCGGCGTGTGCCACGTCGAACGGGTCGTCTCATTGTAAAGCAGGCGTTAAGCACGCCGTGCGGGCGCGTTTTTCGTACCGTCCGCAAGGGTGGGTGAGCGCATACAAAAACCTGCGCTCGCGCGCGCCGCCTCCGACAACAGCCTTAGCAAGTTCGGTCGCTCCTCTTCCGGCGGCTGGTTGCAGAGAGAACGCTACCTCGTGCTCACCCCAAGGAGGTGATGGTCACCCGATCCATTGGCCGGTCCGCCGCTCGTGCGCACCGCCACCGTCACCCGATTCCCGGCCGGTCCGCCTGCCGCCGCAACAGCGAGCGGCGGTTGCCGCGGACCGAGCCTCGTTTTTTCACCACCGGAGACCGTATGAGAGCAGCAGGCAGGCGCGACACGGACGTCGACCCGTGCGCGCTGGTGACCTCGGTCGGCGCACGCTTCGAGGCCGACGCACGACGCCGCGGCATCACCCTGGCGGCCGCCGTCGGCAGCACCGTGCCGGAACGCGTTCGGGCTGACGGCGCGCGCTTGAGCTCCGCGCTCGGCGCGCTCGTCGCGGCCGCCCTGCGGTCCGCCGGCCGAGGTGCGGTCGTCCTGGAGATCGCGCGCGTCCCGTGCGAGGCCGGTCGCGTGGCGCTCACGTTCTCGGTCACCGGCGGCGGCGAGCTCCCGGCCGGAGCCGGGCACGACCTGGCGTGCGGCGCGGCGCTCGTTCGGGGGATGGGCGGAAAGCTGGTGCGCACCGTGCGTCCCGACGGGAGCCGGACCCGCGCCTTCACGCTCGCGCTGGAGCGCGCCGCGCAACCCGCGCCCGCGCCCGCGCTCAGCGGGCGCGCCATGCTCTTGGCGCCGCCGGGCACCAGGCGCGACGAGCTCGCGGCGCGCCTGCGCGAGGAGTGGGGCCGGGTCGACGTTCAGACCGACCCGGACTCGGCCTTGGCGGTCCTGCGGGCCGCCGCCCGGCGCGGTGCGCCCTTCGACGTCATGATCGTCGCGGCGCAGCCGGGCGCCGCGCCGGCCGCCCTGGCGGAGGGTCGTTCCGCGAGCGGGTAGCGAAGTGTCAACGGCACGTCAAGGTGCGGTTTTTGTTTGGTAGCCCGGGACGGAATATAGTCCTCGGGCTAGGTTTGGTGTGGTACAAAAGTCCCGAAGTGCTCACCTCGTAATTGAGTGGGCCGAAAAGCCTATATAACAGGAAGCTCCGGCTGCCGGCCGGCGCGACTCACGCACCACCTCGCCAAACTCGATGGGAGCCTCGCCATGCGCCGTTTGACCGCGCTGGGTTTTCTACTGCTCGCGCTCGCGCCCGCGGCCGCATCGGCCAAGCCCGCCGTCTCGCTCAAGCTCTCGGGCGCCTTCGTGCAGAAGAACGCCGACGGGAGCACCAAGCTGGTCCCGGTCAGCCAGGAGCAGGGCCGTTCCGGCGAGCGCATTCGCTGGGATCTCGCGGCCGCGAACGGCGGCGACTCGCCCGCCCTGGGGCTGACCCCGGTCGACAAGATCCAGCCCGGCTTCGTCTACGTGCCGGGCTCGGCGACCGCGCGCGGCGCGCGCGCCGAGTACTCGCTCGACAACGGGCGGACGTGGTCGGCCAGCCCGACCTACGTGCTCCAGACGCCGACCGGGCCGCAGGTTCGCAAGGCCGAGCCCGCGCGCTACACCGCCATCCGCTGGGTCAGCACGGCGGCGCTCAAGCCGGGCGCGACGGCTCACTACACGTACGAGGTCACCGTTCGGTGAGCTCGTCCTCCAGGGAAGGACTTCCGTTGAAGACGCTCGCGAGAGCGCTCGCGCTGGCGATCGTTTCGGGCTCGGTCGCGTTCTCCGCGCCCGCGAACGCCGCCACGCCGGCCGGCACCAACATCTCCAACGCCGCGACCGCGACCTACCAGGACGGTTCGGGCAACAGCTTCACCACCAACTCCAACACCGTCACGGTGGTGGTGCAGAACGTGGCCGCCGAGACGGTCACCAACCTCACCACCGGGCAGAACGTCGCCCCCTACCAGACCGTCACCGACAAGTGGACGCTGACCAACGGCGGCAACAGCAGCGGTACGTTCCAGCTCACCGCGCTGCCGGCGACGACCACCAGCGGCTCGATCGCGCCGGCCGACACGACGATCCTGCTCACGCCCCAGGGCGGCGGCACCTTCAGCTACACGCTGACCGGCAACGCCGCCACCGACCTGGCCGCGCTCAACACGCAGCTCAACACGTACAACATCCCGGCCGGCAACACGGTCGAGGTCGACGTCAAGTACACCACCGGCAACGCGGTCGCGACCGCCAACCAGACCGACACGACCTCGGTCTCGGCGACCCTGACCTACGCCGGCGGCTCGGGCTACGCGGCGCAGACCACGCCCCCCTCGTCGGCCACCCAGAACGACACCCTGCAGCCCGACGCGGTCCTCGACGTGCTCAAGACGGACGTCGCGCCGACCACCGCCGCGGCCAACATCAAGTACGACATCGCGGTGGCCAACCACGGCGCCTACGCGGCCCAGCCGGTCGCGCTGAGCTCGATCGGCAGCGGCCTCCCGGCCAGCGGCGTCATCGCCGCGATCGACGCGATCCCCGCCCCGGCCGGCGTGCCGCTGGCGCTCAAGACCGTGCCGACCGTCGCGACCAACGCGGCCAACGGCTACGCCGGCACGGGCGCGAGCGTCTATTTCACCACCGCCACCCCGTCGTTCTCGGGCTCGACGGTCTGGACGCAGATCACCGGCGCGACCACCGTGGGAGCGCTGGCGAACGCGACCTACCTCGCGCTGGTCGTCACCGGCCCCGGCTCCATCACCGGCAAGGGCGCGGGCTTCTCGTCCACCCCGACCGGCACCGGCACGCTCCCCAGCGTCCCCAACCCGGCCGTGACGATGCACTTCGAGACCGCGCAGCCGGCCAAGGGCACCTCGGTCCAGAACATGGCCAACGCGATCGCCGGCAGCAACGCCACCGACGCGAGCGGCAACCCCGTGCCGCTGCTGATCGGGCCCAACTCGACCGGCGGCTACGACAACACCGCGGTCAGCGCGGCCGACCTCAACGGCATGCTGCAGAACACCCGGGCCAGCAACGACGCGACCCCGGGCTCGGGCTCGGGCTTCTCGAACCGCGTCACCGACGCGGCGGTCAGCGCGGCGCTCAACCTGGGCCCGCTCAACCTGCCCGCGGCGACCGGCGCGTTCAGCCTGGCGGCCGGGGCGGCGGCCTACTACGACAGCGGCGCGGCCGACATCAACCACGACTACACGGCGCTGGCGCTGTTCGGCGGCCAGACCTCGGGCGGCACCTACACCACCGCCGCCGCGCCGGGCGTGATCTCCGTGCCCAACACGCTGATCAACAACGGCAACACCAGCGACACGTTCGCCATCACCGCGAGCGCGCTGACCAACACCACCGGCTGGACCGTGCAATACTCCACGAGCGCCAACTGCGCCGGTGCGACCGGGGCCTACACCACCGCGACCGTCGCGGTGGCCGCGAGCCTGACGTTCTACGCCTGCTACACGCCTCCGGCCAGCACCGCGCTGAGCGTCTACACGCCCTACGGCTACCAGCTCACCGCGACCTCGGTCAGCGACAACACGGTCGCCAACAGCAGCTACAACCTGCTCTACGCGGGCGGCTTCGTCGCCATGAGCAAGACCGCCGCGACCAGCGGCACGCCGCTGCAGGGCGCGCAGCCCTGCGCCAGCGCGCCGACCGCGGGCTGCACGGTGACCTACACGATCACCTACCAGAACCTGCTCCCCAAGAGCGGCAGCAACGACCTCTTCGGCGGCGCCACGCTGGCCTCGTCGGGAACGGGCACGCCGACCAGCGCCGGGATCAGCGGGTTCCAGGTGCTCGAGGACGGCGTCAACGGGGCCAAAGGCAACGCGGCCTCGGGCAACAATAACAACTGGGGCTGCTTCGGCACCTCGGCCGCCTGCGCCGCGGCGCTGACCACGGGGCTCACCGCGGCCCCCAGCGATCCCTCGGCGAAGTGCTCGTTCTTCTACCTGTCGGACAAGGGCGTCACCACGCTGACGACCGGCAACGGCTCGGCCACCACGCCGAGCGCGGGCAGCCCGGCCAGCGCGTGGCGCTGCAGCTACGGCGCCAACCCGCTGACCGCGGGCACGACCCAGACCCTGACCTTCTCGACCACCATCAAGTAAAGGTCGAGAACCCCGCGCGATGCCCCCCCGCCGGCTGCTCGGTGCGCTCGTCCTCGCCGCCGCCCTCGTCATCGAGGGCGGCGCGGGGACGAGCGCGTCGCCGGGCGGCACGGTCGTCGCCAACGCCGCCAGCGCATCGTACGAGGACGCGCCGGGCCACGTCGTGACGATCACCTCGAACACGGTGCAGACCACCGTCGCGGCGGTCGGCGCCATCGCCGTCTCGCCCAAGGAAGACGCCGCGAACCCGGCGACCGAGTCGTACGCGGCCGGCTCGCCCATCACCCGGACCTTCACCATCACCAACGCCAGCAACATCCCCGACGCCTACACCATCACCGGCGTCACCAGCGGCGCGGGCAGCGTCACGTCGCTGGCGTTCCTCGACGCGAGCGGCGTGCCGGTTCCGGCGAGCGCCGGTTCCACCGTCTCGCCGACGGTTCCGCCGGGCGGCTCGCTCCGCGTGCTGGTGAGTCTCGCCACGACCGGCGTCGCCGTCGGCACGGCGTTTCCGATCGCGCTGAGCGCGCGCACCACCGCCGGCGGCACGGTCAACGGGCTGCAGTCCGACAGCGGCAAGGTGTGGGCCGTCGCCGCCACCCCGCCCGCGCTGGGCGGGCCGGGCGGCGCGAACGTGCCGATCTCCAAGACGGTCGACGAGACGCGCAGCGTGCAGTCGCAGCCGGGCTCGTCGATCACCTACCAGATCCGCTTCCAGAACTACGGCGCCGCGCCCGCGCTCAACGCGGTGCTGACCGACGCCGTGCCGGCCGGCATCCACGCCGACCCGGCCTCGGTGAAGCTCAACGGCGCGCCGGCCGCCGCGACGCTGAGCGGCCAGACCCTGCGCGTGCCGCTGGGCACGCTGCCGCCCGGCGTGCCGATGACGGTCAGCGTCACGGCCACCGTCGACCCGGCCAACGTGCTCGGCGCGACCTACGTCAACGTCGCGTCGATCGGCGCCGACAACCTGCCCGCGCAGAGCACCACCCCGGCCAGCGTGCTGGTCGGCAAGACCGACATCGTCTTCGACGGTCTCTCCAACGGCGGCAAGCCGGTGGGCGGCGCGACCGTCTCGCTGGTCGACCCGCTGACCCTCAAGCCGATCCCGCTGCCGGCGAGCGGCGACGCGGTCAATCCCAAGAACGCCGACCCGTTCGTGACCGGGCCCGACGGCGTGTACGCCTTCACCATCCCCAGCCCGCCGGCCGGGACGACGCTCGCGTTCGACATCCTGATCCACGCCGGCGGCTACCTGGACCGCAAGATCGAGGTCCTCATCACGCCCGACGCGAGCGGCACGCTCTACACCGTGCAGCTCACCTCGCGCGACGGCCAGCCGCTGGCGCGCGCCGGCACGTTCACCCTGACCGACCAGAGCGTCAAGCTGACCGACGTGTTCAGCCTGCTCGGCAACCTGCCGCTGTTCTCCAACAAGCCGATCGCGGTGACGAAGACCGCCGACCGCGGCACGGTCACGCCGGGCGACCGGGTGCTGTACAGCGTCGGCTTCACCTCGACCGTGCCGACCGCGCTGGGCAGCACGACCGTGGTCGACACGCTCCCGGCCGGCCTGGCCTACGCGCGCGGCACCGCGGCGGTCGACGGCCGCCCGGCCGAGCCGGTCGCGGACGGGCGCGCGCTGCGCTGGCAGTTCGACTCGCTCGCCCCCAACGTCGCGCACACCATCACCTACGCCTGCGTGGTGCTGCCGGGCGTCGCGCCCGGCACGAACCTGGTCAACGGCGTGACGGTGAGCGGCAGCATCCCCGGCACCCTGGTCGGCTCGAGCGGCGCGGCGACGGCCGCGGTGCTCGTGCGCGGCGGCCCGTTCGGCGACCGCGCGGTGATCACCGGGCGGGTGTTCGCCGACGTGCTGGGCACCGGCCATTTCCGCGAAGGCGACCGCGGTGTGGCCGGCGCGCGCATCTACCTCGAGGACGGCGAGGCGGTCACCACCGACGCCGAGGGCCGCTTCTCGTTCCCCGGCGTGCGGCCGGGGATGCACGTCCTGCGCCTGGACGAGACGTCGCTGCCGCGCGACGTGCACGTCGCCGCCGACCGCCGCATCGACAGCCCGCGCAGCCCGGTTCGCCTGCTGCACGGCATCCTCGACGAGGGACTCTTGCAAGACGTGCAGTTCGCGCTGGAGCCGTTCCGATGAATTCCGTTCGCCGCCGCTTGAGCGCCGCCGGCAC
>JASLGJ010000582.1 GCA_030150085.1 Candidatus Elarobacter sp.
GTCGCCAGGTCGCCGCCGGCCAGCCGGGCGGTGGCGTCGGCGCTGGCGCGCAGCGCGGACTCGGCGCCGGCCAGGGCGTGCAGCACCAGGCCGACCTCGTGCTGCACGCGGGGCGTGGCGCGCAGCTCGCTCAGCGCGTCGAGGTCGCCCTCGGCGACCCGGTCCAGCGCGCCCGCCAGGCGGGCCATCGGGGCGGCGACCGACTCGGCCAAGAAGTACGCCGCGAGCGCGCCGTAGACCACGATCACGAAGCCGGTGATGACGAACGCGCTCGCGCTGGCGCCGTGCAGGGTGATGATGCCCGTCACCGCGGTGACGAAGGCGACCGTCACCACGATCACCAGGCTGATGCGGCCCGCGATCCCGCCGGTGGTGAGCCGCGGCGCGGGCAAGCGGCCTCCGGTCGCCTGCGCCGCCAGCGCCGCGAACGACGCCAGCGCGTGCTCGAACGCCAGGCCGAGCAGCGTCGCGTACATCGCCCAGCACAGGAACCCGCCGGCCACCGTGTCGAGGACGTTGCGCGCGAGCGGGAGCCCCGCGAGCGCGTTGCCGCCGATGCTGGCGGTCAGCGCGATCACCTCGAACGACACCAGCCAGCCCAGCACGAAGCGCGGCGGCAGCTTGCGCAGGTCGTGCGCGATGCGCTCGGCGTCGCCGGCGCCGGTCGCGAGCGCGGCGCGCACCGGGGCCAGCGCGCGCCGCAGCGCCACCGTCTGGGTCAGCGGAAAGACCAGGATCCCGAGCAGGCCGACCACGATCGACCAGCGCATCTCGGCGGCCGTGTAGTCGCCGGCCAGAAAGACGAACGCGAGCGCGCCGACGAACGAGACGACGATCGTGAGGATGCGGCGCCGTGCGAAGCGCGACGCGATGTGCCGGTATCCATCCATGGGGCAGAGTCTCCGCTTCAGCGATCTAAGGCGACGTTACCCGCATCGTCGACGGCCAGGAACGAGTCGAAATTGAGCACCTCGCCGTCGACGTTGCGCCGGCTGCGAACCGCCAGGCGGTGCGCGCCCGTGCGGGTCTTGCCGGCGTACGTCATCCGCAGCAGCGGACTCTTGGCGTCGCTCTCGGGAGCGAGACGCCCGGCCTCGACCAGCACCTTGACGACCCGCTCCTGCACCTTGAGCGGCAGCAGGCGGTACGCGTCGTCGTCGGCGGCTGCGAGCGCGGCCAGCTCCTCGGCTCCCTTGTTGGTGGGATCGGCAAGATTCTTGCAAAAGCGCACGATCGCGTCCCAGTCGTCGGCCGCGATGCCCTGGAAGACGCCCGCGATCACCGCCCACTCCGCCCCGTCGCGCATCATCGAGCCCTGGCGGGCGACGGTCAGGCGGGCCCGGATGCGGCGCTGGCCGATGTCCATCGCCACGTCGACGCTGTTTCCGGGCGGCGCGTCCTTGGTCGCGAACAGGATGCCTTTCTCGCTGATCTCCAGGCCGAGCGCGGGAACCAGCACGCCGGCGCGCAGCCAAGCGATCGGAAACCGCTTGCGCATGCGCTCCGCACCGCGCCGGTCGGGCTTGCCGGCCGACATCCTCCGCACGAGTTCGTTGAGCATCCATACTCTCCGCGATGGCCCAAGGACCGTCGCCGCGAATGAACACCCGTGCTCGTGACCTTCGAAGGCATCGAAGCCGCCGGAAAGTCGACGCTGATCGCGACGCTGGCGGATAGGCTTAGGAACGCTGGGGAGGACGTCCTGGTGACAAGGGAGCCGGGCGGTACCCTCCTGGGCGATTCTTTACGTGCCCTGTTCGTGGACCCGGCCTACCGGATCGATCCCGTGGCGGAGGTCATGCTGCTCAACGCCTCGCGCGCGCAGCTCGTCGGCGAGCTGATCCAGCCCGCGCTGCAGGCCGGGCGGGCGATCCTGTGCGACCGCTTCTTCGACGCGACGGTGGCCTACCAGGGCTTCGGGCGCGGGCTGGACGTCGAATCGCTGCTCGAGCTGTGCCTGGTCGCGACGCGCCGGATCGCGCCCGACCTGACCTTCCTGGTCGACGTCCCGGTCGAGGTCTCGGCGGCCCGGGTGGCGGCCCGGGGCGAGGCCGACCGGCTGGAGCGCGAGGGCCCGGCCTTCCACGCCCGGGTGCGCGAGGGCTACCTGCAGCTCGCCCGGCGCTTCGCCCGCATGGTGGTGCTCGACGGCACCATGCCGCCCGCGGTGCTGGCCGACTCGGCCTTCGCGGTCCTGGCCGACCGCCGCGCGGGCTGGGCCCAGCCGGCGTGATCGAGGGACGCTTCGAGGTCGTCGGGGCGGCCGGCCCGCGCTCGTTCTTCGCGCACCTGAGCGCGGCCACGCTCTCGCACGGCTATCTCTTCAGCGGCCCCCCGGGGGTGGGCAAGAAGACGTTCGCGGCCGAGCTGGCCCGCTCGCTGCTGTGCGTCACCCCCAAGCGGACCCTGCTGGGCTGGTGCGGGCACTGCACGGGCTGCACCCGGTTCGAGGCCGGCACCCACCCCGACTTCTACCGGACCGAGGGCCAGGTCAAGATCGGCGAGTCCGGCGGGGGCGGCTTCCACGAGAGCGAGGAGTTCAGCGCGCGCGACCTGGTGCGCCAGCTCTCGCTGCACTCCTACGCCGGGGGCAAGCGGGTGTTCGTGCTGGGCGACGCCGACTTCACCCGCGAGGCGGCCAACGCGCTGCTGAAGTTCTTCGAGGAGCCCCCGGCCGGCGTGCTGCTGATCGTCACCGCCAGCGCGGTGGGGCGCATCCTGCCCACGATCCGCTCGCGCCTGGTCGAGGTGACCTTTCCGCTCCTGAGCGAGGCCGAGGTGGTGGAGGTGCTGGGCCGGCGCGAGATCGCGGGCGACGACGCGGCGCGCGCGGCGGCGGTCGCCAACGGCAGCGTGACCCGGGCCTTGGCCTACCTCGACGAGGGCGAGGGCGCGACCCGCGACGCCGCGGTCGAGTGGTTCTTCGCCGCCGCGGAAGGGGGCGAGGCCGACGCCTCGGGCTGGGCCACCCGCCCGACGCTGGAGGCCGGGCTCGAGACGGTCAAGACGCTGACCCGCGACTGGGTCGCGCTGGGGCTGGGCGGCACGGTGCCGCTGCTGGCCCGCGACCAGCGCGCCCGCCTGGCGGCGCTCCCGCCGCGCGAGCCGGCCGCCTTCGCCCGCCTGCTGGGGGCGATCGGCGACGCCGAGCGGATCGCCCGCACCAACGTCAGCCCGCCCCTGGTCGCCGACCTGGTCCGCATGGCGCTCGCGCCGCCCGGGCGTTGAGCGCGCTCGCGGTCTGGCGCGGGCGGCTGCTGGTCGAGCCGGACGGCCTCACCCCGCGCCCCCTGGCCGACCCGCGCCCGGTGCTCGACCCGCGCCCGGTGGTCGACCTGGATGCGCCCGACGAGGCCGCCGCGCTGTCCGAGCTGGGCCCGGCCGCCGCGGGCGCGCGTTTCGCGCCGGTGATGGCGGAGCT
>JASLGJ010000584.1 GCA_030150085.1 Candidatus Elarobacter sp.
ACGGACGCCTCGCGCCGCACCGCGACCACCCGCAGCTGGGCCGGCGCGGCCCGGCCCTCGGCGAGCCGCACGCCGGCGAGGATGCGCTCGACGGCGGCGTTCTCGAGCCGCCCGCGGACCGTCGCGCGGTAGGTCTTCTCGACCCCGAAGCGCGGGTGCGTCAGCACGTTGGCGGTCTCGCCGTCGTCGGTCAGCAGCAGCACCCCGCTGGTGTCGTAGTCGAGCCGGCCGACCGGCACCACGCGCGCCGTCACCCCGGCCTGGCGCACGACGTCGGCGACCGTGCGGCGCCCTTCGGGATCGCGCATGGTGGTCATCACGCCGGCCGGCTTGTGCAGCACCACGTAGGTGCGGGCCGCGGCCGGGCGCACCGCGCGCCCGTCGACCTCGACCCGCGCGTCCGCTTCGACCGCGGTGCCGAGCTCGCGCACGACCTTGCCCGCGACCCGCACGCGCCCCGCCACGATCAGCTCCTCGGCCTTGCGGCGGGACGCCACGCCCGCCGCCGCGAGGTACTTCTGCAGCCGCAGGGCGGCTAGACTTTGGCCAGGTCGAACTTGGTGACGAACTCGTCGTTCGTCTTCGTCCGCCCGAGCGCGGTGTAGATCCGCTCCGAGGCTTCGGCGCTGGGCACGCCGCCCAGCGCGCGGCGCACCGCGCCGACCTTGTGCAGCGCGATCTCGGAGAGGAGCTGCTGCTCGTACCAGTTGCCGCTGCGGATCAGGTCGACGGGCGGGAACGCGCGCCCTTCGGCCAGCTCGCGCGCGATCACGATCTCGGCGTTGGCGGCGGGCGCGAACTCCTCGAGCACCAGCGCGTCGAGCGGCGCGCTGCCGGTACCGGCCGCCGCGACGACGGTCAGCGAGCCGCCGCCCTCGACCGCGCGCGCCGCGCCGAACAGCCGCTTGGGACGCTGCAGCACCGCCGGGTCGAGCGCCGCGAGGGAGCCCTTGTGGTGCGCCGCGGCGGCGTACGCCCGCACCAGACGGGTCAGCGAGTCGACCAGCACCACCACGTCGCGCCCGACCTCGACCAGCCGCTTGGCGCGCTCGAAGACGAGCTCGGCCGCGGTGACGCTGTTCTCGGGATGGTCCTCGAAGGTCGTCGCGACGACCTCGGCCGCCAGCGCCCGCTTCAAATGAGTGACCGCTTCGGGGCGCTCGTCGACGACCAGCACGATCACGTGCGCGTCGGGCTGGTTGGCCTCGAGCGCGCGCGCCATGCTGACCAAAAGGCCGCTCGCGCCCGGGCGCGGCGGCGCGAGCAGCAGCGCGCGCTGGCCTTTGCCCAGCGGCGCGAACAGGTCGAGCCCGCGCGCCAGCACGTCGCCGCGCGACTCGAGCGCGAAGCGCCCGGTGGGCGGCTCGGCGCCGAGCAGCTCGAACACGCGCCGGTCCGCGAGCGCTTCGGGCGCGTAGCCGTTGATCGTCTCGACCTTGACGATGCCGTAATACTTCTCGTTCTCTTTGGGCTTGCGAACCTGGCCCGCGACCAGGTCGCCGCGGCGCAGCTCGAAGCGCCGGATCTGCGACTGCGAGATGTAGATGTCTTCGCTGCCGACCAGGTAGCCCTCGCGGCGCAAGAAGCCGTAGCCCTCGGGCAGGACGTCGAGCACGCCGTTGGCTTTCTCGAGCCCGCTGCGCTGGGCTTGGATCTCGCCGATCGCCGCGACCAGCTCGTCCTTCTTGATCTTGGTCGGGTTCTCGATCTCGAACGTCTTGGCCAGCTCGTTGAGCTCGGCTTTGCTCATCTCCGCGAGCTGCTCGGGGGAGAGCAGCGGCGGGCCGACGGGCTGGGGGAACTCGGGCTGGGCGAAGACGTCCTGCCCGGCGGGCGCGCCGCCGCCCTCGTTGAAGCCGCGGCGCTTGCGGCGCGAGCGCCGGCGGCGGCCGTTCCCCTCGGGGCGACCGTTGTTCTGGGGACCTTTGTCGAACTGCAGCGGAGTTGCTCCCTCGGGGAGTCGAGGCGTTTGGCGGGACGGGGCCGCACGGCGAGGCTGCCGGGGCCGCTCGTCGGCGCGTGGACGCCGAGGAACGTGAAGGGTTGCGCGATGCGAGACCGCGCGACGTCCGGAGTCTACCACAGTGTTCGTCAAAGCGACAAGGCGCGCGGGCCGCTGACGCTCGGATTTCCGCGCGCGTAGAAACGGTGGGGCAGCTCGGCCGCGCGGGTGATCCCGATCCGCACGCTCTCGCCCAGCGGCAGGACCGTGCCGTCGTCGGCCAGCCAGAGCGCCGGGTCGGCCTCGAGGTCGGCGCCGTTCTGGGCCGGCCCGATCGCGAGGCCGCGGCAGAGGTTGCCCGGCCCGCGCAGCAGCTCGCGCTCCTTGAGCTGGGGCCGGCCGCGCAGGGCGCGCATGGTCGCGCTCCCGGCCACCGGCTCGCAGGCCCGGATCAGCACCGCCGCCCCGATCCCCTCGCCTTCGCTGGCGACGTTGAGGCACCAGTTGGCGCCGTAGATGAAGTACACGTAGACGGTCAGGTGCGGACCGAACATGGTGCGGTTGCGGGCCGTCATGCCGCGGTAGGAGTGCGAGGCCGGGTCGTCCGGCACGTAGGCCTCGGTCTCGACGATCCGGCCGGCGAGGATCTCGCCGCCGACCTCGTGGACGAGGAGCTTGCCGATCAGCGCGCGCGAGAGCGCCACGGTCTCGACCGGCAGGTCGGCGCGGCGCAGGCGCCGCCCCAGGCTAGGCGGCGGCGGTGCGGGGGGCGACTTCGGCGCTGGCGCGCGCTTCGAGCTCGTTGGTCTCAATCGGCTCGGCCCGTTCGACGCGGGCCAGCGCGAAACCGTGCAGGACGCAGCGCGTCTTGACGTAGGCCATCGCGAGCGCCGGCGGGACCAGGCTGCGCGAGTTGAGGTCCTCGACCGCCTTGCCGTCGGGGATGCGCAGGCGGACGCGGGTGAAGCCCCGGCCGCGCAGGTAGGCGCCGACCGCCGCGACCGCGGCGTAGCTGGCCTCGCGCCCTTCGAGCGCGGGCAGCGGCTGGGCGTGGAAGGGGACCTTGACGACCGCGCGGCCGGAACCCGTCGCGATCGCGGCGTACGCGATCCCGTTGCCGGAGCGGTCCGAGGCGTAGCCGACGGCGACGTCGGCGGAGCGGTGGCGGGCGGTAGTGGTCTTGGTCATGGCTCGTG
>JASLGJ010000585.1 GCA_030150085.1 Candidatus Elarobacter sp.
CGCGATCAGCGCGCAGTGGCTGGGCCACCTGTTCCGCAGCTTCCAGACCGGCCTGGTGCGCGCGTACGCGCTGACCATCGCGTTCGGCGTGGTCTGCTTCGTGGCGTACTACGCGTTCGCGTTCGGAGGCCCGCGATGACCGTCACCGCCCTGGTGCTGGGGCCGATCCTGATCGGCTTCGCGCTCTACCTGCTGCCGCGCGCCGCGGAGCTGCCGGCCAAGCTGATCGCCGCGGCGGTCGCCGCGCTGGCCTTCCTGGCCGCGGTGCTCGCGCCGCACGCGCCCGACGCCTCGCTGCGCTGGCTCGCGCGGCCCTTCAGCGCGGCGTTCCACCTCGGCTACGGCCCGCTCTCGTACTGGATCGTGATCCTGCTCGCGCTGGCGACCTTCGGCGCGGCGCTGACCCTGCGCGGGCCGCGAGCGCGCGACGTCGCCGCGCAGCTGCTGGTCCTGCAGGGCGCGATGAACGGCGTGTTCCTGGCCAAGGACCTCCTGCTGTTCGCGCTGTTCTGGGACCTGATGCTGATCCCGGTCTTCCTGGTGCTGATCGGCAGCGGCACGCACGCCCGCAGCGCCTGGAAGTACCTGATCTACAACCTGGTCGGAGGCTTGGCGCTGCTGCTCGCGACCGCCGCGCTGGGCGCGGTGCTGGGCAGCACCGACGTGATCGGCACCGCCGTGTCGCCCGCGGCCGTCGGCACGGCGTGGGGCATCTGGATCTTCGCCGGGTTCGCCTTCGCGTTCCTGATCAAGACGCCGGTCTTCCCGTTCCACACCTGGATGCCCGACACGTACGCCGACCTGCCCGGCCCGGTGGTCGCGGTCGTCTCGGCGGTGCAGTCGAAGGCCGGGCTGTACGGGTTCCTCACCATCGCGCTGCCGCTGCTGCCGGGCGAGATGGCGCAGGCTCGGCCGCTGATGTTCGTCCTCGGGCTGATCGCGCTGGTGTACGGGGCGCTGGCCGCGCTGGCCGAGCGCGACGCCAAGCGCGTCGTGGCCTACAGCTCGCTCTCGCACCTGGGGCTGATCCTGCTCGCGGTGTTCAGCGGCAGCCAGCTCGCCTACGCGGGCGCGGCCGTCTACATCGTCGCGCACGGGCTGTTCTCGGCCGCGCTGTTCCTCGCGCTCGACGCGGTCGAGCAGCGCGCGGAGACGCGCGACCTGACCCGCCTGGGCGGCCTGGGGGGACGCAACCCCAAGCTGGCCGGAGCGCTGATGCTCGGCGCGCTGGCCGCGCTGGGCCTGCCCGGGCTGGCCGGGTTCGCGGGCGAGATCCTGATCCTGACCGGGCTGTACCGGGGCGGCTTCGGCTGGGCGGCGCTGATCGCGCTGCTCCCGATCGTGCTCGCCGCGGGCTACATGCTGCGCCTGTTCCAGGGCATCATGAACGGCCCCGAGGTGCCCGACCTGCCCGAGCGGCGCGACCTGACCTGGCTCGAGGGCCTGGCCATCGCCCCGCTCGTGCTGGGCTTCCTGTGGCTGGGCGTCAACCCCGGCCCGGTCGTCGCCCTCGCCGCGAGCATCGGCACCGCCGCCCCGGCGGCGGGCGCCGCGGCCCCCACCACCAGCGTCCGCCCGGAGGGACAGCGTGTCGTCGGCTCCCGTTAGCTACCCCGTCGGCGCCGACTACGCGGCGCTGCTGCCGGCCTTCGTCGTCGCGGTCGTCCCGCTGCTGATCCTGTTCGTCGACCTGTTCTTCACGCGCGGCGGAACCGCGCGGCGGGCGGTCGCGGTCGGGATCGCGATCCTGGGCCTGATCGCGGCCGGCGTCATCGCCGCCGGCCAGTACGGCCAGGACTACGCCGCCTTCGGCGGCGCGTTCGTGCAGGGCGGCTTCGCCACCGTGTTCTCCGAGATCGTGATCGTCGCGACGATCGCCACGCTGCTGCTCTCGCTGGGCGTGGGCAAGGACGACCAGGTCGCGGGCACCACCGCGCTCTTGCTGTGGAGCGCCAGCGGCGCGCTGCTGATGGCCGGCGCGAACTCGCTGATGACCGTCTTCCTGGGGCTGGAGCTGCTGTCGCTGGCGCTGTACTGCCTGTGCGCGATGTCGACCCGGCGCACCGCGCGCGAGGCCGCGCTCAAGTACCTGATCCTGAGCTCGATGGCCTCGGGCTTCTTGCTGTACGGCTCGGCGCTGCTGTTCGGGGCGACCGGCTCGGTGACGTTCGGCGCGCTCGCGGCGGCCCACACCACCCCGCTGCTCGCGCTCGGCGCCGGACTGTTCCTGGTCGGCCTGGCGTTCAAGCTGAGCCTGGTGCCGTTCCACGTCTGGACCCCCGACGTGTACGAGGGCGCGCCGCTCCCGGTGACGGCCTTCATGTCGATCGCGACCAAGGCCGGCACGCTGGCCGTGCTCGCGCGCTTCGCCTACGCCGCGCTGCCGCCCGACCGCGCGGCCGCGATCCTGGTCCCGCTGTGGGTGGTGGCGGCGCTCTCGATGCTGGTCGGCAACCTGGCCGCGCTGGCCCAGACCGACATGAAGCGGCTGCTGGCGTACTCGGGCATCGCGCAGGTCGGCTACATCGTCGCCGCGCTGGCCGGGCAGACCGCCCAGGGCCTGCGCTACGCGATCTTCTACCTGGCCGCGTACACGTTCATGAACCTGGGCGCGTTCGCGGTCGTGGCCCTGATGGCGCGCGAAGGCGACGCGCTGGTCGGGCTGCCGCGCTTCGCCGGGCTGGCCTACCGCCGGCCGTGGCTCGCGGCCGCGATGACGTTCTTCCTGATCGGTCTGGCCGGGCTGCCGCCGACGGCGGGCTTCACCGGAAAGATCCTGATCCTGGCCACCAACGTCACGGCCGGCTACGCGTGGCTGGCCGGGCTGCTGATCCTCGGCACCGCGATCTCGGCCTACGTCTACTTCAAGATCGTCCGCGTCATGTTCGCCCGGATCGATCCGGCCCACGTGCGCGACGAGCGCTCGGCCAGCGTCCTGCCCTGGCTGGCGGTGGGCGTCTGCGCGCTCGCGACCTTCGCGCTGGGGCTGGTGCCGCTGGCGCCCTCGAACGTCTTGCCGCACGTGCGGTAAGGCGCGCGGGGCCGGGCGATGTGGTCGAAGCTGTCGCTGCGGTACTTCGTCGGAATCAGCTTCGTCATGCCGTTCGCCGAGGGCATGTTCGACCTCGTCGCGATCCTGCTGGTCAGCACCCACGGCGGCACGCCCTTCGACCTGGGCATCCTGCAGGTGCTGACCCTGCTGCCGGCGCTGCTGCTCTCGCCGCTCGCCGGCTCGCTCATGGACCGCGGCGGGAGCGTGCGCATCGCCGTGGTGGGCAACGCCGGCCGGCTCGCGGTCTGCGCGGCGCTGCTGCTGCTGAGCGCGAGCGGGCGCTGGTCGTACGCCGCGTTCTACGCTGTCGTCGCGCTGTACTATCTGTTCTGGTATACCTCGGTCTCCAGCTTCGACGCCCTGCTGCGGACGCTGCTCGCGCGCGAGCACAACCTGCAGGGCGTGTCGATCACGCAGGGCATCTTCCAGGCCGGGCTGCTGACCTCGGCCCTGGTCACCGGCGTGCTCGCCGCGCGCGCCGGCTTGAGCTGGACCATCGCGGTGATCGCGCTGCTGCTCGCGCTCTGCTTGGCGGCGCTGGTGAAGCTGGCCGCGGTCGTGCGCGCGGAGGCGCCGGCGCTGTCCGGCGAGTCGAACGCGTCGCACCTGCGCGAGCTGCGCGACGGCTTCGCGTACCTGGCGCGCCACCGCGAGGTGCTCGCGCTGGGGGTGGTGGGCGCGTGCGTGCCGCCGTTCTTCCAGGCGGTCAACGTGCTGATCGCGCCGTTCACCTTCGGCGTGCTGCACGGCTCGCCGATCACGCTGGGCGCGATCGACAGCGCGGCCGGCATCGGCAGCTTCGCCGCGGCGGGCTTGTGCCTGCTCGCGCCGCGCGACGACCGGCGGCGCTACCTGTACCTGATCGCGGCGGTTGTGCTGCTGGCGCTGTGCGTGCTGCTCTTCGCCGCGGCGCGCAGCGCGCCGGCGGCGTTCGTCTGCTACGCCGCGCTCGGGGTGTGGATCGGGACGGTCAAGATCCTCTCGAAATCACTCCTGTACGACACCGTCGACGAGCGCTACGTGGGGCGGGTGGTGAGCACGCTGGCGACGCTCTCGCTGCTGCTCGGGATCGTCGTGTCGCTGGGAGTCGGAATCATCGCCAACCGCGACCTCGCGCTCGCCTACCGCGGGCTGGCCGGGGCCCTGGCGCTGCCGCTGGCGTTCGCGCTGCTGGCGTTCCGGCAGCGCGCCGCGAGCGCCGCCGAGCCCGAGCGGGTGCCGCTCACACCGGCCTGAGCGGCGTTGACACCCAGCCCCCGCACGGATATGATCGGCACACGCGTGCGCCGATGGCTCCCGCCGCGCGCGCCCCGAGTCGTACGGGGTGTACGTTCGCCGAGGAAGCAAGGGTGTCCGATCGAGCCGTGAGTTTCGCTGCGGGCAATTCACGCGCGAGCCGTCGCATTCCGTGACGCTCGCCGGCCTTCGGTGCCATTCGCGGAGTGGGTGCGTCTTTGGGAAATTGGATCAACGGAGAACGGTTTCGCCGCTACCGGTTCGCGGCGCCGCTCCAGGCTGAGATCGACCAGCTCAAGCCCGACAACTGGCACGCTTTTTTGGCCCTGGCCCAAGACTACGCGATCATCGCGCTCTGCATCGCGCTGACCCTGCGCGTGTCGTGGTGGTTGTATCCAATCGCGGTGCTGGTGATCGGCGCGCGCCAGCGCGGCATGTCGACCGTGCTGCACGACGCGGCGCACGGCGTGTGCGCGCGCGACCGCTACGTGAACGCGCTGCTCGGCACGGTGCTCACCGCCTACCCGATCTTCCAGCGCCACTTCCCCTACAAGGAGTCGCACGTCCAGACGCACCACCCGCTGCTGGGCGACCCGCACCGCGACCCGGACTTGAATTTCTTCATCAAGCAGGGCGCGTACGAGCGCCGCCCCGAGTCGCAGGGCCGCAAGGCGATCGTGTGGTGGCCGATGCTCGGCACGCGCAGCGTGGCCTACCTCGGCTACCTGGTGCGCTACCGCTTCGTGCCGCAGAAGCGCGGCAGCGAGATCGCGCGCGCGCTCTCGGCGCGCGGGCGGCGCCTGCGCGCGGCCGACCGGGCCGCGTTCTACGCCTTCTGGCTGACCGTCGCCGCGGTGTCGGTCTACCTCCACGTCTGGCTGCTGGTGCTGGCGTTCTGGGTCGTGCCGTACATGACGGCCTTCCACACCCTGGGCTGGTTCATCGAGCTCTCGGAGCACTCGCCGCTGGTCGCCCAGCACGACGTCGACCTGTACATGACGCGCAACCGGCGCAGCCGCGGGCTGGAGCTGTTCCTGACCGGCATCCACAACGACCACCACCACCTCGACCACCACCTCGACCCGCGCACCCCGTTCTACCACCTCCCCGCGGCGCGCCGCATCCGCCTGCGCGACCCCGAGTACGCCGCCATCGACGCCCGCACCGGCGGCCTGTGGACCGCCGGCCCCAACGGCGCGCCCAGCGCGATCGCGGTGATCGTGCGCGAGCTCGAGCGCGGCACCATGGCGCCCATCCCCGCCACCCTACGCGACAGGAGCACAGCGTGAGCATTTCCGAGATCCCCTCGCCCAAGCGCGCGGTGTCGACCCATCCCGAGACGCTCGCGCTGCACGGCGGCTGGCGCGCGGACCCCAGCAACGGCGCGGTCTCGGTGCCGATCTTCCAAACCGCGGCCTACGAGTTCGCCTCGGTCGACCAGGCGGCGGACATCTTCGACCTGCGCGTCGACGGCAACACCTACAGCCGCCTGATGAACCCGACCTGCGACGTGTTCGAGCAGCGCTTGAGCGCGATCGAGGGCGGCGTCGCGGCGCTCTCGCTCTCGTCGGGCCAGTCGGCGGTCGCGCTGGCGGTGCTCAACCTGGCCCAGGCGGGCGACAACATCGTCGCCTCGACCGACATCTACGGCGGCACCTGGAACCTGCTCAAGAACACCTTCGGGCGGATGGGGATCGAGACGCGCTTCGTCGACCCGCTCACGCCGGCCGACTTCGCGCGCGCCACCGACGAGCGCACCCGCTGCTACTTCGGCGAGACGCTGCCCAACCCCAAGCTGCAGACCTTCCCGATCGGCGAGATCGCGGCGATCGGGCGCGAGCACGGCATCCCGCTGATCATCGACAACACGGTCGCGCCGCTGATCTGCCGCCCGATCGACCACGGCGC
>JASLGJ010000589.1 GCA_030150085.1 Candidatus Elarobacter sp.
GCGGACGCCGGCGCTTGCGCGACCGCGCGCTGCGGGCCCCCGAGCGCGGCGAACAGGGCGGCGCAGGGGAGCGCGATCGCAAGCGCGATCCGCCCGGCCCGGCGCGTGAGTGCGGTCGACGACCGCTGCGGATGAGACAAAGCCAAACACCCTCGTGACGAAAACGGAGAGGATCGCCGTCTTCTCCGCCAGGCCGAGCGCCCCTCGCTTGCTTCAGGCGAACGGGTGGGCCGCTCGGGCCGGTACGGGTTCGCGCGAGCGCCGCCGAAGAGCGGGGAGCGAGCCGTCCCGCGCTCGCGCTTCGCGGAGAGGAACTTCCGGTGTACGTGCCCGCCCATTTTCGCATCGACGACCGCGCGGAGCTGCGCGCGTTCATGCGCGCGCACGCGTTCGCGACGCTCGTCACCGTGGTCGACGGCGCGCCGTTCGCGACCCACGTGCCGCTGCTGGTCGACGGCGAAGACGGCGGGCTGGTCCTGCGCGGCCACGTCGCGCGGGCGAACCCGCAGTGGCGCACGCTCGAGGAGCAGGACGCGCTGGCGATCTTCAGCGGCCCGCACGCCTACGTCTCGCCGAGCTGGTACACCGTCGCGCAGAGCGTGCCGACCTGGAACTACACCGCGGTCCACGCGCTGGGCCGCGGCCGCCTGCTGAGCGAGCGCGCCGAGGTCATGGACGTGCTGCGCCGCCTGACCGACACCGAGGAGGCCCGCTTCGCGCAAGCGTGGTCGGTAGACCGCCTTTCGGAGGACTACCTAGAGGGCATGCGGCGCGCGATCGTCGCCTTCGAGATTCCCGTCACGCGCCTGGAAGGCAAGTACAAGCTCTCGCAGAACCGCAGCGCCGCCGACCAGGCCGGCGTCGCGGGCGCGCTCGGCGCGAGCGCCGACCCGACGGCGCGCGAGGTGGCGGAGCTGATGCGCGCGCAGCGCACGACCTCCGCGGCGGAGTGAGCTACGCCGTCGCCGGGCGGACGAGGTGCTTGGGGATCGCGACCGCGTTGGCGAAGTCCAGTGCCAGCAGGTCGGCGATGCCGGCGGGGATCGCGCGGTGCTCGGCGTCGAAGCCGAACAGGGCGCGGCCGGTCGACTCGAAGTAGGCCAGCATGCGCGCGGCGGAGTCGTCGTTGGTGCGGCGGAAGTGCTGGCCGATCACCTCGAACACGATCACCATGTCGCGCTGGCGCTCGATGAAGGCGTGCCCGCCCGCGACGACTTGCGGCTCGGCGGTCTCGACGTCCATGTGCAGCAGGCGCACCGGGCCCTCGTCGCCGGTGAAGACGGTGTCGAGCGTCAGGGCCGGGACGGTGATCGGGAGCAGGTTGTCGTCGGGCAGCCCGGCGCCGCACAGGTTGCCGCTCCCGAAGCGCCGCGCCGGCTGGTAGAACGTCACCTCGCCCACCCGGTCGGTCAGCGCCGCTTCGCGCAGCGTGACGTTGGTGAGGTAGTTCACCTCGATCGAGTCGCGCAGGTTGCCGACCACGGCCGGGTTGGGCTCGAAGGCGTGCACGTGCCCGCCCGGGCCGACCATCGCCGCGAGCAGCGTGGTGTAGTAGCCGATGTTCGAGCCCACGTCGACGATCGTGTCGCCGCGCCGCACCATCCCCAGGATGAACGCCGTCAGCCCGACCTCCCACGTTCCGTCGATCGCGATCGGGATGCCGACCGAGATGTCGCGCGTGTCGAAGAACAGCTTGAGCCCGTGGCTGGTCTTGGTGACCGCCCGGTGCTCGCCCAGGTAGACGGTCTGGGCTCGCACACCCGCTGGAGAGTCCTGAATCACCCCTAGTTCATCGGCAGCCGGGACCGCAAAGCCCAGGCAGGACCAAGCAAGTCCCCTCGATCGGGCCCTAGACCGCCACCTCCGCCAGCACTTCGCGCACCGTCCAGTCCCCGAACGACTCGTCCTCGTGCCGGCCGGCGGCGTAGGCGGCGAACAGCGGCGCCAGCACGCCGGGAATTTCCGCCGCGCCGACCTTCTCGCGCCAGACCTTCGCGAGCCGGGTCGAGGCGGGGTTGCCGCCGAGGTAGAGCTGGTAGCGGTCGGCGCTCTGGCCGACGATGCCGATCTCGGCGACGTAGGGGCGAGCGCAGCCGTTGGGGCAGCCGGTCATGCGGATCGTGATCGGGGTGCCGGCCAGGCCGGCGGCCGCGAGCTAGGCTTCGATGCCGGCGAGGATCGCGGGCAGGGCGCGCTCCGACTCGGCCAGCGAGAGGCCGCAGGTGGGCAGCGCGGGGCAGGCCAGGGCGCGCCCGCGCACGGGCGAGACCGACTCCGGCCGCTCGACGCCGTGCGCGCGCAGCAGCGCGTCGACGTCGTCGCGCGCAGCGCTGGGCACGCCGGCGACGAGCAGCTGCTGGCCGGGCGTGCCGATGAAGTCGTAGCCGTACGTGTCGGCCAGCGCGCGCAGCGCGCTCTTCAGGCGCCGCGATCCTTCGTCGCGCACGCGGCCGCTGGCGACGTGCAGGCCCAGGAACCAGTGCCCGTCGCCCTGCGCGTGCCAGCCGTGGCGCGGCGCGTCGTGCCAGGCCGGCAGCGCGCGCCACGGGTCGAGCGCGAAGCCGGCGGCGCGCTCCACCTCGGCCCGGAACCACGCCACGCCGCGCTCCGCGATCAGGTACTTCAGGCGCGCGTGGCGGCGGTCGGTGCGGTCGCCGTGGTCGCGCTGCACCGCGACGATCGCGCGCACCGCGGCGAGCAGCCGCTCCGGCGCGACCGAGCCGAGGTGGTCGGCCAGGCGCGGGTAGGTCGTCGTCTTGCCGTGCGTCATGCCCAGCCCGCCGCCCACGAGCAGGTCGTACGCGGCGAGCCGGTCGCCGCGCAGGACCGGCACGATGCCCAGGTCGTTGGTGTAGAGGTCGACGCTGTTGTCGCTCGGCACCGCGACCGCGATCTTGAACTTGCGCGGCAAGTACGTCGCGCCGTAGAGCGGGTCGTCCTCGCCGCCCGCGGTGTGAACGCTCTCGCCGTCCTGCCAGATCTCCAGGTACGCGCCGGTGCGCGGCACCAGCTCGCGCGCGACCGCCTCGGCCGCCGCGCGCGCCGCGGCGTAGGCCGGGTGCGCGTAGGGCCAGGGCGTCGCGATCACGTTGCGCACCACGTCGCCGCAGGTCGCCAGCGTCGAGCCGAGGTTGGCCACGATGTCGGCGATCACCGGCTTGAGGTCGGGCTTGCGCACGCCGTGCAGCTGTAGCCCCTGGCGCGTCGTCACGCGGATCGTGCCGTTGCCGTGGCGGTCGGCGAGCGCGTCGACCGCGCTCCACAAACGGGCCGGGATGCGCCCGCCGGTGGCCTTCACCCGGACCATGAACGCGTACGCCTTCTCACCGCCGTTGCCGGCGCGGGCGGCCTTGCGCGCGTCGCGGTCCTCCTGCTGGTAGGTGCCGTGGAACTTGAGCAGCGCGGCGCTCTCCTCGCTCACCCGCGGTCCGTCCGCGGCCAGCTCGGCCGCGATGCTGCCGCGCAGGCCGCGGCTGTCGGCCTTGACTCTCTCGACGTCGAGCTTGCTCACAACACGAACTCCTGGAAACGAAAAGAGCCCCCGCGTCGGCGGAGGCTCCAAACTGGCTTGCGTCGCGACTGCGTCGCGCTCAGAGCGTGGAAGACCGCCGGACCGGAGGACCGTGGGAACGACACGCGCAGAGACAGCGGGCGGACGACATGTGCGACGAACCATAGCACGCGCCGCCGCCCCGGTCAAGCCGCATTCTCGCTCAGCCGATCGTGAGCGGGCGGTAGCGGATGCGGTGCGGCTTGGCGGCCTCCTCGCCCAGGCGCTGGCGCTTGTCGGCCTCGTACTCCTCGTAATTGCCCTCGAAGAACGCGACCTGCGAGTCGCCCTCGAAGGCGATGATGTGGGTCGCGATGCGGTTGAGGAACCAGCGGTCGTGGCTGATCACCAGCACCGTGCCGGCGAACTCGCCCAGCGCGTCTTCCAAGGCGCGGAGCGTCTCGACGTCGAGGTCGTTGGAGGGCTCGTCGAGCAGCAGCACGTTGCCGCCCTCGAGCAGCGTCTTGGCCAAGTGCAGCCGCCCGCGCTCGCCGCCCGAGAGCGCGCCGACCGGCTTCTGCTGGTCGGCGCCCTTGAAGTTGAAGCGGCCCAGATAGGCGCGCGCGGGCATCTCGAAGCGGCCCACCTTCAGCAGGTCGAGCCCGCCGCTGACGTCGTCGAACACGGTCTTGCCGTCGTCGAGCGACTCGCGGGTCTGGTCCACCACCGCCAGCTTCACGCTCTGGCCGATCACGATCTCGCCCGCGTCGGGCCGCTCCTTGCCGGCGATCATGCGGAACAGGGTCGACTTGCCGGCCCCGTTGGGCCCGATGATGCCGACGATCGCGCCGGGCGGAATGCGGAAGCTGACGTCGTCCATCAGCAGCCGATCGCCGTAGCCCTTGCGCACGCCCTTGAACTCGATCACCTGGTCGCCCAGCCGCTCGGCGACCGGGATGAAGATCTCTTGCGTCTCGTTGCGGCGCTGGTACTCGTAGCTGGAGAGCTCGTCGAAGCGCGCCAGGCGGCTCTTGCTCTTGCTCTGCTGGCCCCGGGTGCCGGAGCGGACCCACTCCAGCTCGCGCTTGAGGGCCTTGCGGCGGGCCGACTCCTCGCGCTCTTCCTGGGCCAGGCGCTGCTGCTTCTGGTCCAGCCACGAGCTGTAGTTGCCCTTCCAGGGGATGCCGCGCCCGCGGTCGAGCTCGAGGATCCACTCCGCCGCGTTGTCGAGGAAGTAGCGGTCGTGGGTGACGGCCACGACCGTGCCCGGGAAGCGCTGCAGGTAGTGCTCCAGCCACTCCACGCTCTCCGCGTCGAGGTGGTTGGTCGGCTCGTCGAGCAGCAGCATGTCGGGCTGCGAGAGAAGCAGCCGGCAGAGCGCGACGCGGCGCTTCTCGCCGCCCGAGAGCGGCCCGATCGCGGCGTCCCAGGGCGGCAGGCGCAGCGCGTCGGCGGCGATCTCGAGCTGCTGCTCGAGGTCGTCGCCCTGGGCGAACAGGACCGCTTCGAGCTTGGCCTGCTCCTCGGCCAGCTTCTCGAAGTCGGCGTCGGGGTCGCCGTAGGCGGCATAGACCTCGTCCAGGCGCCGGCGCGCGGCCATCTGCTCGGTGAGCGCCTCCTCGACCGTCTCGCGGACGGTCTTGTCCGGATCGAGCTTGGGCTCTTGGGGCAGGTAGCCGATGCTCAGGTTGGGCATCGGGATCGCGTCGCCGTCGATCTCGGTGTCGAGGCCGGCCATGATCCGCAGCACGGTCGACTTGCCCGCGCCGTTGAGGCCCAGGATGCCGATCTTCGCGCCGGGCAGGAAGCTGAGCGAGATGTCCTTGAGGATCTGGCGCTTCGGCGGCACCATCTTGCCGACCCGATGCATCGTGTACACGTATTGCGTCACCGGAAGCCCTAACTAGCGCCTCGGCGCGAAGGTTCCTGGCGCGAGCCCCGCCAGCAGCCGAGCGCCGGCGCAGCGCTCGGGTAGAGCGCGAACCCATGCGACGGATACCGCTTTCCGGCCCCGCCGGCGACCGCGCCGCGGCGTCGCTGACCTTCGTCGGCAACGCCACGACGCTGCTGCGCTTGAACGGCTGCACGCTGCTGACCGACCCTTCGTTCCTGCACGCGGGCGACCACGTCCACGTCGGCTACGGGCTGTTCGCGAAGCGCCTGCTGGACCCGGCGCTGGAGCTGGCCGACCTGCCGCCGCTCGACGCGGTGCTGCTCTCGCACCTGCACGGCGACCACTGGGATCCGCCCGCCGAGCGCGGGCTCGACCACGCCCTGCCGCTGATCACCACCAAGCAGGCCGCCAAGGCGCTGGCCGGGCGCGGCTTCAGCCGCACCTGCGGGCTCGACCACTGGGAGAGCGTCGCGCTCGACAAGCCGGGCGGGGGCGGGCTGACGATCACCGCGGTCCCGGCCCAGCACGGCCCCAAGCCGGTCGCCGCGCTGCTGCCCGCCACCAACGGCCACGTGCTCGACGTGCCGCGCGCCGGCGGCCGCCCGCTGCGGATCTACATCAGCGGCGACACGCTGGTCCACGCCGCGCTGCGCGAGATCCCGCGCCGCCTGCCCGGCATCGACCTGGCCCTGCTGCACCTGGGCGGCACGCGCATCCCCTCGCCCAAGCTCGGCGTGCTGGTGACGCTCGACGCGGCGGGCGGGGTCGAGGCGGTCCGCATCGTCGACCCGCGCACGGTCGTGCCGATCCACACCGACGACTGGAACCTGTTCGGCTCGAGCCTGGACGAGTTCGTCGCCGCCATGCGCGCCGCCGGGCTGGAGGACAAGCTGCGCGTGGTCGGGCGCGGCGAGACGATGAGCCTGGAATGAACGCCCGGCGACGGCTCGGCGCGCGCAGCGTTGCGACAAATGCACAGAGGTCGGCCGGCGCCCGGCGGGCTAAGCGCAGCGAGTGAACGTCTACCTCGCGCGGCACGGCGAAACGACCTGGAACGTCGCCGGCCGCTACCAGGGCCGGCGCGAGTCCGAGCTGACGCCGCTGGGAAGCGCCCAAGCCGCCGCCCTGGCCGCGGCGATGCGGGCCGCGCACGCGGGGCGGGTGATCGCCAGCCCGATGCTGCGCACGGCCGTGACCGCGCAGCCGGCCGCCGAGGCGCTGGGCGTGCCGCTGGAGACCGATGCGCGCCTGATCGAGATCGCCCACGGCACCTGGGAAGGGCGCCTGCGCGACGAGATCGCGGCCAACGATGCCGCACGCTACCGCGCCTGGCGCGACGACCCGGCCAGCGCGACGTTCCACAGCGGCGAGACGCTGGCGCAGGTGCGCGAGCGCTGGCGCGCCTTCGCGCGCTCGTTCGCGAGCGAGGTTCCCACGCTGGTGGTGACCCACGACGCGGTGGTGCGCGTCGCGCTGCTGGACGCGCTGGGCCTCGATCTGGACGCGTTCTGGAAGGTCGAGGTGGAGAACGGCGCCTACGCGCTGTTCGAGGTCGCGGGCGGCCGCTGGACGCTGCGCGAGCAGTGCGTCCGCGACCATTTGGGCCCGCTGCGCGCGGCGGTGGAGTCGCAGGCGCTCTGAGCGCGGCCGGCCGCTACGGGCGCTTCAGCGCGGCGGTGACGTCGACGCTGCCCACGGTCAGCTTGCCGAACAGCACGTCGACCTTGAACACGATCTTGAACGTGACGCCGGTGGCTTCGTCCGGCGTCGCGCCGCCGACCAGGCAGAAGTCGACGACGTCGGCTTCGACTTGCCCGTTGACCGCCCCGAAGTGGAGCGGAAAGCTGACCGACGACTGGTTGTTGATCGGCAGCGTCTCGAGGCCGGTGCCCGGGACGTTCAAGACGGCTTGAAACGCCTTCTGCGGATCGCTCTGGCTGGTGTCTTGCTGGATCTGGATGTGAACGCCCAGCAGGGCCTCGTCTCGAACCGTTTTGAACGGCATGCGCTGTGTACCTCGGAAGCGAACGGCGGCCGGGCCGCTCCGGGCGGAGCGGCGTTTCGGCCTACTGGCTCTTTGTCGGCAGACGGAGAACCGAAGCCTACTCCGTTCGCCGGTTGGCCTCAGTAGGCCGGGATGCCGCGCGCGACCGTGCGGCCGCCGGCGACGAGGTCGATCTCGCCCACCCGGCCCGGCCCGCGCACGAAGCGGGTCGCGGGGTCGGTGCCCTCGAGCGGGCCGGCGTCGCGGGCC
>JASLGJ010000591.1 GCA_030150085.1 Candidatus Elarobacter sp.
GCGAGCTGGCCCGGCAGCGCGTACGGGGCGGCAAGCAGCGCCCCCCCCGGGAGCGCCCCCGGGCCCGCACGCCCGTCTCGGGCAGGGCCCGCAGCCCGCGCACGATCTGGGGCTCCAGGAACGCGAGCTGGGCCGACCAGGCCGAGGAGCCGGTCAGCACGATCAGGGTGTCGCGCTCGAGCGCGACCGGCTGGGCGGCCCGGGCCACGTCGGCTCCCACCAGCTCGGCCCAGGCCGCGCGCACGGCGACCAGCGGGTCGGCGCCCGGGCCGGGCTTGGGCCGCCAGCCGTCGAGGACGCCCCCCAGCGCGACTAGCACCGCGCGACCGTGGCGGCCCGGATCGCCCACACCGCCGCCGGGCCGACCTCGGCCGGCAGCTCCGTGGTGGTGAGGAACGCCTGCTCGAAGCCCCGCACCGCGCCCAGGAACCCGCCCGCGCGCTCGGCGTCCAGCTCGGAGAGGACGTCGTCGAGCAGCAGGATGGGAGCGTCTCCGGAACGGGCGCGCATGACGTCGTATTCGGCGACCTTGAGCGCGAGTACCGCCGTGCGCTGCTGGCCCTGCGAGCCGAAGGCCCCCAGCGGCCGCCCGCCGATCGCCAGCCGCAGGTCGTCGCGGTGCGGCCCGACCAGGGTCGTGCGGCGGCGCAGCTCGGCCTGGACGTGGGCCGCCAGCGCCTCGGCCACGTCGCCCGGCGGGTTGGGCGCGTAGGTCACCTCCAGCCGCTCGGCGGTGCCCCGCCAGCGCCCGTAGATCGCCGCGGTCGCGGCCGCCAGCTCCTCGACGAAGGCCCGCCGGGCGGCGATCAGGGCCGTGGCCGGGCGGACCAGCTCGTCGTCGTAGGCCAGCAGCAGGTCGCGGTCGGGCGGCACCAGCCCGCGCAGCAGGGCTGCCTTCTGCTGCACGATCTTGCCGTACAGCGCCAGGTCGCGGTAGTAGGTCGGCGAGAGCTGGGCCAGCGCGCCGTTCAGGAACGCTCGGCGCAGCGCGGGTCCGCCTCCCACGAGCTGCAGGTCGGCCGGCACGAACGTCACCACCCGCGTCCGCCCCAGAAAGCGCGCGAAGCCGACCGCGCCCCCGTTCACCTCGAAGGTCTTGCGCGTTCCGGCCGGGGTCTTGCTGATCGTGCAGCGCAGCCCGATCGCGCCCGCGGCGATGCGCGCCTCGCCGCCGATCTGGGCCCGCTCGGCGCCCTCGCGGACCAGCTCGCTCTCGCGGTGGGCGCGGAACGACTTGCCGGTGGCGAGCATGGCCAGCGCTTCGAGCAGGTTCGACTTGCCCTGCGCGTTGGGCCCGACGAAGACGTTGAGCCCCGGCTCCGGGACGAAGTCGAGGCTCGCGTAGTTGCGGAAGTCCGCCAGCCGGACTCGCTCCAAGCGCACCGCTGCGGCGTTCGGCGCGGCGCCGCCCGATCCGGCGTCGCGCTACTGGCGCAGCGGCATCAGGACGTAGAGCTGCTCGGAGCCCTCGACGCTCTCCAGCGGGCGGATCGCGGCCGGCGAGAGCGGGCCCAGGAACTCCAGCACCGTCTGGGGCGAGTCGACGTGGTTGAGGATCTCGACCAGGTAGCGCGCGTTGAAGGCGATGGCCAGGTCCTCGCCGGCCTGCTCGACCTCCAGCTCCTCGTAGGCGTTGCCGGTCACCTCGGACTTGGCGGTGATCATCAGGGTCTGGTTGGCGACCTCGAGCTTGACCATCGAGGCGCGGTCGCCGGCGACGAGCTCGGCCCGGCGCAGGCCGCCGATCAGGCCCTGCGTGTTGACCACGACGCGGCGGTCGAACTTGGCCGGGATCACCTGGCCGTAGTTGGGGTACTGCCCGTCGACCAGGCGGACCACGATCGAGGTCGTGCCGGCGGTGAATTGGAGCTGGTTGGCCTGCGCGCCCAGCGCGGTGATCTCCACCAGCTCGGCCCCGCCCAGGTTGCGCGCCGCCTCGGACAGCGCGCGCGAGGGCACGATGTACTTGGCGCTGCCCTCGATCGGGCGCTCCAGCCCGGCGCTCCAGCGCGCCAGGCGGTAGCCGTCAGTCGCGACCATGGTGATCCGGTCGCCCTCGATCTCGAGCAAGGTGCCCATCAGCACCGCCCCGCGCGCCTCCTCGTTGGAGGCGGCGAAGATGGTGGCGTTCACGCCCTCGCGGAAGCGCTTGGCGCCCAGCGCGAACGACTGCCCCTTCTGCGCCGCAGGCAGGGGCGGGTACTCGTCGGCCGGGAGGGCGTGGAAGTCGTAGTTCGAGCGCTCGGCCTTGACCGAGGCCCGCGAGGGCGAGCCGGTCAGCTCGAGCAGTCCCGCCGGCAGGTTGCCGAGGTAGCCGCTGAACAGCCGGGCCGGCACGGTGACCGCGCCCGTCTCGGCGATCTCGGCCGGGAACGACTGCTCCAGCGTCAGCTCCAGGTCGGTCGCGCGGACGCGGATCGCGCCCTCGTCGGCCGAGAGCAGGACGTTGGAGAGGATCGGCACCGTGGTGTGCGCGTTGACGACCTTGCTCGCCGCGCCGACCGCGGAGGCGATGTCTTTCGTACTACACGTGAACTTCACTGATCCACCGTCCCGACGTCGCTCCGTCGCTGGTCTTTAAGTAAAAGAAGAATCGTCGTACTAGCAGTAAGGCGGTGAGCAGCGGGGACAACCGGCCGAATCCGCTCGTACCACGGGCCCGTGCCTCGCGGAGCCTGTGCACGGAGCCGGCCGTGAATCCACGCCGTCCCCGTCCTGCGCGCGCATCCCGTTTTTCCACCGCGCCGGTCGCGCCCTGTGAGCGGGACTCGGAGGATACGGCAGGGCCCGCCTCTCGGGCCGGCCCGGCGGCTCGTCCCCGGACCCGTCCTGCCGTTCGCGGTGCCCGCGCGCGGGCGCGCGCAGTCGCGCCGGACGACAAAAAGCCCGAGAACGTCCCGGGCTGTCGGAAGGCGGCGAAGCGAGGACCGCCCGGACTCGGCGCGGCCGAATCCCGCTCACTCGGACTGGATCTGCGCCACGATGCTGCGGATCTTGTTGCGGAAGGCCTCGTCGGCTTCCATCATGTCGGCGATCTTGTCGCGCGCGTACATCGCGGTGGTGTGGTCCTTCTTGCCGAACTCGCGCGCGATCTGGGGCAGCGAGGCGCCGGTGAGCTGCCAGGCGATGTACATCGCGATCTGGCGCGGCAGGGTGACGCGCTGGTCGCGCCGCTGGGCCTCCATCTCCTTGACCGAGATGGCGTAGTGGCGCGCCACGCGCTCCTTGATCCCGGGGATCGTGACGCGGTGCAGCGGTGCGGCCGCGACCGCGTTCTTGAGCACCTCGGCCGCCAGCTCGACGGTGATCTGCGACTTGGTCAGCGAGGCGAACGCGACGACCCGGATCAGC
This sequence comes from Candidatus Elarobacter sp., assembly GCA_030150085.1. GTDB lineage: Bacteria > Vulcanimicrobiota > Vulcanimicrobiia > Vulcanimicrobiales > Vulcanimicrobiaceae > Vulcanimicrobium. The sequence continues at coordinate 3,352 of JASLGJ010000591.1, forward strand.
GAGCCTTCCAGCTCGCGGATGTTGGAGGGGATGACCTTGGCGATGAAGGCCAGCACCTCGTCGGGCACCGGGACCTTCTCCGTCTCGGCCTTCTTGCGCAGGATCGCCTCGCGGGTCTCGAAGTCCGGCGGCTGGATGTCGGTCAGCAGGCCCCACTCGAAGCGCGAGCGCAGGCGGTTCTCCAGCGTCTGGATCTCCTTGGGCGGGCGGTCGCTGGAGATGACGAGCTGCTTTTGCGCCTCGTGCAGCGAGTTGAAGGTGTGGAAGAACTCCTCCTGAGTCTGCTCCTTGCCTTCCAAGAACTGGATGTCGTCGATCAGCAGCACGTCGACGTGCCGGTAGCGGTTGCGGAACTCGACGGTCTGGTTGTTCTTGATCGCGATGATGAACTCGTTGGTGAACTTCTCCGAGGAGACGTACGTGATGTTGGCGCTGGGATTGCGGGCCAGCACGCGGTGCCCGATGGCGTGCATCAGGTGGGTCTTGCCCAGCCCCACCCCGCCGTACAGGAAGAGCGGGTTGTAGGCCATCGCCGGGGCCTCGGCCACCGCTTGCGCCGCCGCGTGGGCGAAGCGGTTGCTGTTCCCGATCACGAAGTCGTCGAAGGTGTAGCGGGCGTTGAGGTTGCCCACCCGCAGCTCGTCGACCGGCGCGACGGGCTTGGCGGCCGGCACGGCGGTGGCCGGGGTCTGCGTCGCGGCGCCCGGGTCGACCACCACGCGCAGCGCGATCTCGGCTCCCAGCAGCTCGTGCAGGACGCTGGTGATGTCGCTCTTGAGCCGGTTCTCGACCCAGTCGCGCGCGAACGTGGTCTGCACCGCGAGCACGATCTCCGAGGGCGTCAGGTCGACCAGCCGCATCGGCTTGAGCCACATCTCGAAGACCGGTTTGTTGTAGCGCGGCTCGAGCCGTTCGAGCGCCGCGGTCCAGAGATCGTGAGGGGCCGCCGTGCTGGTGTGCATTCCGTTACCTGCCGCATAGTCCAGGCCGGCGAGAGAGTACCCGTCGGCGGAGAATGAGGGTGGGGAGTTGGCCCGGCGCAGGTGGCTTCCTGCGCTGTTTTCCCCCGGAGTTGTCCACTTGTCCACAGCTCGCTCGAACCCGTTCCGGCGAGGTTGGGACGATGTATCCACGCCCTCCGCCCAGCCCCGAAAGAGGGCCGAAACCCGGTCCCCGCGCGGCTCGGGCGGGCACCCGGACCCGGCGTTATGCACAGTCCCCTCCACAGGTGTGGACAGTTCAGGAACGGTTCCCATCTCGGCCCGTTTCGCTTGACGGCAGGCGGAGCGGACCCGTATACTTGGCTGTCGCACCCGGCTCGCCGGGCCGCCCCGCACCACTCCTAGGAGAACTCGCTCGTGAAGCGGACCTATCAGCCGCACAACCGGCGCCGTAAACGCGTCCACGGCTTCCTCGCCCGTATGCAGACGAAGAACGGTCGCCGCGTCCTCGCCGCGCGCCGCAAGAAGGGCCGCCACCGCCTCAGCGTCTAGCAGGGTTCGCTGCGGCGAACCCGTGGCGGTCCTCGCTGCGCTGCGGTCCGCATCGTATGATGCCGAACCCGTCGCGTTCGGGCTTCGCCCGAGCCGCCCGCTGAATGCGAGCCTATGCTTCCCTCAAACGGAGAGGGGACTTCGCTCGGGTGACGCGGCGCGGGAAGCGCTCGGCCGGAACCTACCTGGCCTGCTTCGTGGCCGAGGGGCGGCGGCGGACCCGGGTCGGGATCACCGTCGCCGGCTCGGTCGGCGGGGCGGTCGTCCGCAACAAGCTGCGGCGGCGGATCAAGGCCATCCTCGACGGGTACCCCCTGGACGCGCCTCCCTGGCGGGACGTCGTCTTCATCGCCCGGCCGGGCGCCGGCGAGCTGGCCTTCCCGGCCCTCGCGGCCGAGGTCGGGCGTGTTTTCGGACCGAGGTCCTGACCCTGCGAACCGTTCTGCTCCTCTTCCTGCGCCTGTACAAGCGCCTCGTCTCGCCGCTGCTGCCCCCGGCCTGCCGCTTCGCCCCGACCTGCTCGGAGTACGCGGCCGAGGCGATCGAGAAACACGGGGTCCTGCGCGGTGGTACACTTGCCGCGCGCCGTCTGTCACGCTGCGGACCCTGGCACCCGGGCGGCTTCGACCCGGTCCCCTCCCGAAAGGCCCCCTGACGCGTGCTCGCCGCGAACATCTTCGACCCCCTCGTCCACGCGCTCGCCGTCGCGCTCGCCGGCCTGCACGCGGTCATCCCGAACTACGGCTGGACGCTGATCGTCCTGGCCCTGGTGGTCCGCCTCGCCCTGTGGCCGCTGACCAACATCCAGTTCAAGTCGATGGCCGAGATGCAGAAGGTCCAGCCGCTGGTCAAGCAGCTCCAGGCCAAGTACAAGGGCGAGCCCCAAGTGCTCAACGCCAAGATGATGGAGCTGTACAAGGAGCACAAGGTCAACCCGCTCGCGGGCTGCGTGCCGATGCTCGTGCAGTTCCCGATCCTGATCGGGCTGTTCTGGGCCATCCAAGGCCAGATCAACGAGTTCAAGAACGAGCACTTCCTGTGGATCGGGTCGCCGATCTCGCAGCAGTTCCCGCACTACCTGGCCACCAGCCTGGCCGTGCCCGACCTGATCCTGCTCGCGCTCTACGTCGTGTCGATGTACTTCACGGTGCGCTACGGCAGCCCGCCCTCGACCGACCCCCAGCAGGCCCAGACCCAGAAGATCATGGCCTTCATCTCGCCGGCGATGATCGCGTACTTCGGCTTCCGCTACCAGTGGGCGTCGGCGCTCTATATCTACTGGCTGGCGACCAACGTCTTCACGGTGGCCCAGCAGTACCTGATGTTCCGCCGCTACGGCCTGATCGGGGCGGGCGCCGCGGTGCCGCTCGACGTCACCCCGCCCAAGCGCGCGGGCAAGCTCGACCAGCCCGGCAAACAGAAGGGGCTCAAGCCGGCCGCGGACGGCGACGGCGCGGCCGCCGACGGCAAGGCGGCCGGGAAGCCGGGCAACGGCAAGGCGAACGCGAACGGCAAGCAGCAGTACGCCCGCCGCTCCAAGCGGCGCGCCGGTCGATAGAGAGAGGCACGTGGACGAGTACGAAGGCGGGCGCCGACGCGCCCACGGTCAGCGGCGGCAGGCGGGGCGCAGCCTCGAGAAGCGCGGTCCGGCCGCGCAGGGCGGAGGAGGCGGCGGAGAGCGGCGGCGCGGGCCCAGCTCCGGCCGCC
>JASLGJ010000594.1 GCA_030150085.1 Candidatus Elarobacter sp.
GCACATCGCGTCGGCGTACGGCACGCGGACCAGGTCGCTGAGCGCGCCGCCCCACGCGCCGCGCGCCTCGCCCAGCCCGTACGCGGCGAGCGGCGGCACCGCGCGGCAGCTCGCGGTGTGGCCCCGCCCGCAGGCGTCGCACGCCCCGCACGAGATCTGGAACGCGACCGCGACCACGTCGCCCGGCGCGAAGCGCTCGACCGCGCTCCCGACCGCCACGATCTCGCCCACGAACTCGTGGCCGAACGCGATCGGCAAACCGTGCCCGGTGCGGCCGTGGATGATGTCGGGATCGAGATCGCACGAGGCGACCGCGAGCGGCGCGACCAGCGCCGCTCGCTCTCCGCCGAGCACCGGCTCGGGCACTTCGCGCCACTCGAACCTGCGCGGGGCGATCAGGGTGAGCTGCTGCACGGGGCTAGTGCGGCGACACGAGGCGGGCCAGGCCGTAGGCCGCGCCGGCCGCGACGGCGCCGATCAGCCAGGTCTGGAGCGCGCCGCGCGCGACGCGGGTGCCGAGCACGCGCGCGCGCACCGCGCCGAACACGAGCAGCGCGATCGAGGTGAACGCGACCGACCACCACAGCGCGAGCTGCGCGACCGGGATGAAGACGTAGGGCGCGAGCGGGAAGATCCCGCCCAGCACGTAGCCGCCCCCGACCAGGGCCGCGCTCTTGGGCGCGGCCTGCTTGTCGGGCCGCTCGAGGCCCAGCTCGTTGCGCATCATGAAGTCCACCCACTGCCCGCGGTCGCTGGTGATCTCCTTGACGACCCGGCTCAGCACCGGCTCGCGCACCCCGTAGCGGTACAGGATCTGCGCCACCTCGGCGCGCTCTTCGCTGGGGATCTCCTTGGTCTCGCGGACCTCGCGGGCGTACTCCTTGTCGTAGTGCTGCTGCTCGCTGCGGGCGGCGAGGTAACCGCCCAGGCCCATCGAGATCGCGCCGGCCACGATCTCGGCCAGCCCGGCCGTCAGCACCAGCCCGCTGCCGGCCGCGGCCCCGGTCACCCCGGCGGCGAGCGCGAAGGGGACGGTCAGGCCGTCGGCCATTCCCAGCACGAGGTCGCGGATGGTCTGGGTCCCGGCGCCGTGGGTCTCGCCGTGGTGGTCGAGGGCGTGATCGTAGTGCACCGGGCAATCCTAACGGCCCGACGGGATTTCGTCACCCCTGCGCCCGAGCGTGAGGCGGACCGAACGCGGACGTCGTATATCCCCGGGTGACCAACTCGGCCGTCGACATCGCGCACCTCCGCCACACCGCCGCCCACGTGCTGGCCTACGCCGTCCAGGATCTGTTCCCCGAGGCCAAGCCGACCATCGGGCCGGCGATCGAGAACGGGTTCTACTACGACTTCGACCGCGGCACGCCGTTCACGCCCGAGGACCTCGAGCGGCTCGAGGCGCGGATGCGCGAGATCGTCGCGGCCGACTACCCCATGACCGGGCGCCGGGTCAGCCGCGCGGAAGCGATCGAGGCCTTCCGCGACAACCCTTACAAGGTCGAGCTGGCCGAGGGCATCCCCGACGACGAGCCGATCACGCTCTACACCATCGGCGACTTCACCGACCTGTGCCGCGGCGGCCACGCCGACACCACCGGCGCCATCGGGGCGCTCAAGCTGCAGTCGGTCGCCGGCGCGTACTGGCGCGGCGACGCGCACAACCCGATGCTGCAGCGCATCTACGGCACGGCCTTCACGACCCCGCAAGAGCTGGCCGACTACCTGGCGTTCTTGGAAGAGGCGGCCAAGCGCGACCACCGCAAGCTGGGCGCCGAGCTCGACCTCTACCACATCGACGAGACGGCCGGCGCGGGGCTGATCTTCTGGCATCCCAAGGGCGCGCTGATGCGCGGGATCGTCGAGCAGTTCATCCGCGACGGGCTGCGCGAGCGCGGCTACCTGCCGGTCGTCACGCCGCACGTCGTGCACGAGCACCTCTACGAGATCTCGGGCCACCTGGAGAACTTCGCCGACGGGATGTTCGGGCCGATCGAGGTCGAGGGCCAGCGCTTCCGGCTCAAGCCGATGAACTGCCCCGGGCACATCCTGATCTACCGCAGCGACGCGCGCTCGTACCGCGACCTGCCGCTGCGCTACAGCGAGTTCGGCACGGTCTACCGCTTCGAGCTGAGCGGCACCATGCACGGCCTGACCCGGGTGCGCGGCTTCACCCAGGACGACGCGCACCTGTTCTGCACGCCCGAGCAGCTCCAGGGCGAGTTCGAGCAGACGCTCGACGAGGCGCTGCGCCTGATGGACGCCTTCGGCTTCACCGGCTTCGAGTATTTCCTGAGCACCCGCGAGCAGCGCGGCGAAAGCGACGAGATCGCCGAGAACGCGATCCGCCGCGCGCTGGAGTCGCGCAACCTGCCCTACGGCGTGGACGAGGGCGGGGGCGCGTTCTACGGGCCCAAGCTCGACATCAACCTGCACGACGCGATCGGGCGCAAGTGGCAGCTCGGCACGGTGCAGGTCGACTTCACCCTGCCCGAGCGCTTCGACCTCAAGTACCGCGGCGCCGACGGCACCGACCACCGGCCGGTGATGATCCACCGCGCCCTGGCGGGCTCGATGGAGCGCTTCTTCGGCGTGCTGATCGAGCACTTCGCGGGCAACTTCCCGGCCTGGATCGCCCCGGTGCAGGCGGTGGTCGCGCCGATCTCCGAGCACCAGCTCGACTACGCCTACGAAGTGCGCGACCGGCTGCGCGCGCGCGGCTTCCGGGTCGACGCGGATGCGTCCAACGAGAAGCTGGGCTACAAGATCCGCCACTGGAAGACCCAGAAGGTGCCCTACGTGCTGGTCGTCGGCAAGGCCGAGCTGGCCGAGGGCACGGTCAACGTCAACGAGCGCGGCAGCGACGCCAAGCGCACCGCGACCGTCGACGCCTTCGCCGAGGAACTGGCGGAGAAGGTCGCGGCGCGGCGCTAGCCGCGCCGGATCGTTCGAGCGATGCTGCTGCTGGGGATCGAGACCTCGTGCGACGACACGGCGACCGCCGTCGTCGACGGCGGGGTGCGCGTGCTGGCGAACGTCTCGACCAACCAGGACGCGTTCCACGCCAAGTACGGCGGGATCGTGCCCGAGATCGCCAGCCGCCGCCACGCCGCGCTGCTCTCGGCCGCGGTGGACGACGCGCTGACCCGGGCCGGCGTCGGCCTGCGCGAGCTGGACGGCATCGCGGTCACCGCCGGGCCCGGGCTGATCGGCAGCCTGGTGGTCGGCGTCGCGGCGGCCAAGGCGCTGGCCTTCGCGAGCGGCCTCCCGCTCTACGCGGTCAACCACCTCCACGGCCATTTGTTCGCCGCGTTCCTGGAGCAGGACGCGCCGCCGCCCTACCCGTTCCTCGCGCTGCTGGTGTCGGGCGGGCACTCGCAGCTAGTCGAGGTGCGCTCGCCGCTCGACCTGCGGGTGATCGCCAAGACGCGCGACGACGCGGCCGGCGAAGCGTTCGACAAGACGGCGCGGCTGCTCGGCCTCCCGTTCCCCGGCGGGCCGGCGCTCGAGGCGCTGGCGCGCGCGGGCGACCCCAAGGCGATTCGCTTCCCGCGCCACCGCCCCGACGAAGGGGCGCTGGACATGAGCTTCTCGGGCCTCAAGACGTCGGTGCGCTACTTCCTCCAGTCCGACGAGGGACAGCGCGCCCGGCGGGAGGACGTCGCCGCCTCGTTCCAAGCGGCGGTCGTCGACGTGCTGATCGACCGCACGGCGCGCGCGCTCGCCGCCGCGGCGCAAGACGACGGCGGCGACTACCGCGCGCTGGTGCTCAGCGGCGGTGTCGCCGCGAACGGCGCGCTGCAGAGCGCGTTCCGCGCGCTCGCCGCGCGGCGCGGTCTGCCGGCCTTCGTGCCCGAGCGGCGCTTCTGCACCGACAACGCGGCGATGATCGCGGCCGCCGCGCAGCGCCGCGGGGAGAGCGCGCGGGTCGACCCCAAGACGCTGACCGCCGACCCGAACCTGCGCTTCGGCTAGCGCGGTGGCGAGCGAGGCGGACGCGCTCCGCGCGGCGCTGGTCGACCACCTGTGCGCGAAGCGCTGGATCGCCAGCCGCGCGGTCGAGGCCGCGTTCCGCGCCGTCCCGCGCCATGCGTTCCTGCCCGGTCTGCCGCTCGAGGACGTCTACGCCGACCGCTCGATCGCGATCAAGCTGGAAGACGGCGTGCCGATCAGCTCGTCGTCCCAGCCCGCGATCATGGCGGTGATGCTGGAGCTGCTGCGCCTGCGCCCGGGCGAGCGCGTGCTCGAGATCGGCACCGGGAGCGGCTACAACGCCGCGCTGCTGGCCCTGCTGGTCGGCCCGCGCGGCCGGGTGACCACGATCG